>JBFGPT010000161.1:0-4469 GCA_041564575.1 Gammaproteobacteria bacterium
GCGGCCCATGGGACGTGTCATCGAACCGCTGCGCCAGATGGGCGCGGATATCCAGGGCAGTGCCGGACACACCCTGCCCATCACGATTCGAAAGGTAAAGCACCTGCACGGTATCCACTACCGCCTGCCGGTCGCCAGCGCCCAGCTCAAGTCCTGCCTGTTACTGGCCGGCCTGTTTGCCGATGCCGATACCTGCATCGAACAACCGGCGCCATGCCGCGATCACACCGAACGTATGCTTACCGCCTTTGGCGCCGAAGTTTCGATCGACAACGGGCGGATATGCCTGCGGCCGGGCCATCCCCTGCGGGCGGTCGACGTCCAGATCCCCGCGGATATCTCCTCGGCGGCCTTCTTTATCGTCGGCGCCTTGATTGCACCGGGTTCGGAGATCGTTCTGCCCGGGGTCGGTGTCAATCCGACCCGTAATGCCGTGCTGGCGATCCTGCAAGCGATGGGGGGGCATATCCGATTAAGCAACGAACGGCAGGTCTCCGGTGAACCGGTTGCGGATATTCACGTCGGTGCAAGTCAACTCAGGGGTATCGATATCCCGGCGGAACTGGTACCCAACGCCATCGACGAGTTTCCCGCGATCTTTATCGCCGCCGCGGCCGCCCGCGGCAGTACCTGTCTGCGCGGCGCTGCAGAGTTGCGGGTCAAGGAGAGCGATCGAATCGCCGCCATGAGCGCAGGACTGGGCCGGCTCGGCATCGCCACGGAGGAATTCCCCGACGGTCTGCGGATCGAGGGCGGAAAGATAGGGTCAGGGACGATCAATAGCCATGGCGATCACCGAGTTGCCATGGCGTTTGCCATGGCGGGTCTTGCGGCCGGTGGACCGGTCATCGTCGAAGCATGTGACAATGTGGCAACCTCGTTCCCGGATTTTGCCGGCTTGTCGCGCAAGGCCGGGCTGACCATCGAGGTTACCGGAACATGAGCCAGCCCGTCCCGGTCATCGCGGTGGACGGACCCGGGGGTACCGGCAAGGGGACCCTGTGCGGCAACCTGGCCGGCTTGCTGGACTGGCATTTGCTCGATAGCGGCGCCCTGTACCGGATCGTGGCCTATGTCGCCCTGCAAAGCGGCGTGGACGGCAGCAACGAAGCTGCCCTGGCGGCGCTGGCGCGCGACCTGGAGGTCAATTTCTCCCCCGCGCGGCCGGGCCGGGACATCGGCGTCATTTACGCGGGCGAGGATATCAGCGCCGCCATTCGCACGGAGGATTGCGGCCGCCTGGCCTCGGTCGTGGCCGCGTTACCGGGGGTCCGTGCCGGGCTGCTTGAACGGCAGAGATCCTTTCGCAGGCTGCCGGGACTGGTGGCCGACGGCCGTGATATGGGCACGGTGGTTTTCCCGGATGCGGAGCTGAAAATCTTCCTCACCGCCAGCCCCGCGGAACGCGCGAAAAGGCGCTATAAACAGTTGAAGCAAAAGGGTATCAGTGTTAATCTCCGCCAGCTTTCAGCCGATATCACCGAGCGGGATGCAAGAGATATGGAACGGGACATCTCGCCATTGAGGCCGGCCGATGATGCGGTGATCATAGATACCACCGGGGTGGATATCCAGACCATGGTGGATCAGGTTGCCTCTCTTGTTCGAGATCGATTCCCGAATAGTATTAAATAAAGGTGTACATGACAGGCGTCCCGTCAGTGGGACGGCCCGCTATGTATTTTGATTAACTTAACCAACAGCCATGCCGGATTTTTATGAGTGAGAGTTTCGCCGAATTATTTGAACAGAGCCAGATAGAGCAGAAGATGCGCCCTGGCACCATCGTCAGTGGCCAGGTCGTCGACGTCAGCCAGGACAAAGTCATCGTCAACGCCGGACTCAAGTCCGAAGGCGTCATCCCCATCGAACAGTTTTATGATGAAAACGGCGAACTCGAAGTCAGTATCGGCGACGAGGTAGATGTCGCCCTTGACGTGGTCGAGGACGGCTACGGCGAGACCCGCCTGTCACGCGAAAAGGCCAAGCGCATGATGGCCTGGAAAAAACTGGAAGCGGCCCACGAGGCCGGCGAGACCGTCACCGGCGTTATCGCCGAGCGGGTCAAGGGCGGTTTTACCGTCGATATCGACAAGGTCCGCGCCTTCCTGCCCGGCTCCCTGGTCGATGTACGGCCGGTCAAGGACACCAGCTACCTGGAGGGCAAGGCGCTGGAGTTCAAGGTTATCAAGATCGACGAGAAACGCAGCAACGTCGTGGTATCACGCCGTGCCGTCGTCGAGAATGAAAGCTCCGCCGATCGCGAAGCCCTGCTGGAAAAACTCTCCGAAGGGGTGGTGGTGAAAGGCGTGGTCAAGAATCTTACCGATTACGGCGCCTTCCTGGACCTGGGGGGTATCGATGGCCTGCTGCATATTACCGATATGGCCTGGAAGCGGGTCAAGAACCCGGGCGAAATCGTCAATATTGGCGATGAGATCGAGGTCAAGGTCCTGAAATTCGATCGCGAGCGTAATCGTGTCTCCCTCGGCCTGAAACAGATGGGCGAGGATCCGTGGGCCGATCTGACCCGTCGCTATCCGGAAGGCTCACGCCTGCACGGCGTGGTCACCAACCTTGCCGATTACGGCTGTTTCGTCGAACTGGAAGAGGGGGTCGAAGGCCTGGTGCACGTCTCGGAAATGGACTGGACCAACAAGAACGTACATCCCTCCAAGATCGTGCATATCGGCCAGGAGGTCGATGTCGTCATCCTGGATATTGACGAGGAACGGCGCCGCATCTCACTCGGCATGAAGCAATGCCAGCCCAATCCCTGGGAGGGCTTTGCCGCCAATCACAACAAGGGAGACCGGGTCACCGGTCAGATCAAGTCCATTACTGACTTCGGTATTTTCATCGGTCTTGATGGCAATATTGACGGCCTCGTCCACCTGTCCGATATCTCCTGGAATGACGATGGCGAGGACTCCATTCGCCGCTTCAAGAAAGGCGATGAACTGGAGACCGTGGTACTGGCGGTGGATGCCGAGCGCGAACGCATTTCCCTGGGTATCAAGCAACTGGAAAAAGATCCGTTCTCGGCCTACGTTGCCGAATTTCCCAAGGGCAGCGTGGTCATGAGCACCGTGCGCGAGGTGAATCCCCGGGAGGCCATTCTGATTCTGGCCGAAGGCGTCGAGGCTACGCTCAAGGTTTCCGAAATCTCTCTGGAAAAGCGTATCGAGGATGCCCGTTCCGAGGTAAAGGAAGGAGAGGAAATCGAGGTCAAGATCATTGCCGTCGACCGCAAGAAACGCACAATCTCGGTATCCATCAAGGCCAAGGAATCCGATGATGAAGCGGCCGCTGTCGAGGAATATTCCCAGGATACCGGGGCCTCGGCCAAGCTGGGCGATATCCTGAAAGAACACCTGGACAAATAATTCCGGGATTTCTTCCATTAAGCCGTTGATTTGACGGCTGAAAACAGGGAGAATATCCCCAAAATCAGGGGCACGGACCTTTCTTTATCGGGGCAATAGACATGACCAAGTCAGAGCTAATCGATCAACTGGCAAAACGTCAATCCCAGCTGGCCTACAAAGATGTAGAACTTGCGGTCAAAACCATACTCGAGCATATGGCATCTACCCTGTCCAATGGCGAGCGCATCGAAATCCGCGGTTTTGGCAGTTTCGCCCTGCATTACCGTCCACCGCGGGTCGGCAGAAACCCGAAATCAGGAGAGCCTGTGTCCCTTCCCGCCAAGTATGTCCCTCACTTCAAGCCCGGCAAACAGTTACGCGAACGGGTGGACATGTCACGGCATACCGTACCGACACCTATCCTGGCTGACTAGGCAAACACGGGTCCACGCACCCGTGGCACACGGCTATTGCCATCAATAGTATCTCCGCTTATTGTTGATTTTTGCCGTTGATTCCGGCCCGGAGCGGAGGAAATATGCATCGAGTGATCCTGATTATCGTTATCCTTGCGGTTTTTCTGCTGGGACTGGTTTTTCACCTGCAAAACGATCAACCGGTTGTTTTCAACTATTATATCGGGTCGATTGAATTGCCATTTTCAGTCTTCATGGTCTTGGGATTCACTGTCGGGGTCATATTCGGGACCGTTGCCATGCTCTCCATGGTCCTGCGTCTTCAGAACAACATCCGGAAACTGAACAAACAGATAAAACTGCGGGACCGGGAAGTCAGCAACCTGCGCTCCATTCCCTACAGTGAAACAAAGTAGGCATGGATGAGGAGTTCCTGATCATCACGATCCTGTTGATCGTGGCTATCGTCTCAGGCTGGTGGCTTGGCCGGCGATCGGTCCAGGCGGATTCCGGCCACGGCCGCATTGGCCTGCATCCGGAATATTTCAAGGGGTTGAATTACGTGCTCAACGAGCAGCCGGACAAGGCTATCGAGGTTTTTGTCAAGATGCTTGAAGTAGACAGTGAAACCGTCGAAACGCATCTTGCCCTGGGCAATCTGTTCCGCCGCCGCGGCGAGGTCGAC
>JBFGPT010000162.1:0-4461 GCA_041564575.1 Gammaproteobacteria bacterium
CAGACTTTCACATGCCACCTTGAAACCTTGAAAATATCATATAATACAGTAGGTTATATTATTTTTCGAGACGACTAACACGGTTATGCCGGACCCGATACGGTGGTTTCGCTGGCTTCTTTGATCCAGAAAACTGGTCTATTTGAACCAGATGCTATCCAGTATACTGGCTGGATGTGGTTGCAACGTCCCAAGTCCCTGAGCCGGCTGCTCTTGTTACACGAATTTGCCTTTTTTCTCCTGATCATCATCGCGGGTGGTATCGGTGGATTATCGGCTTATTTCTGGCACCAGAATTCCGCGGAATCGGTACGCCTGAATGAACTCTTGTCGGTCACCGAGCAGATCCGTAGCGCCTTGTTCCGTCAGATCCAGGCCGCCATCCGCGTGCGGGTACTGGAGGACTCCAAATCGCTGGACGTTTATGCCGAGTACTCGCGCCGCATCGACAAGCAGTTCAACCGGCTGCGCCGGGCCGCCGAGACCCGAGCTGAAAACGAGGCTATCCAGGGCCTGCAACAGTCTTACCGGGAGATCCAGCGGGATATGAACAAGATCTTCACCGATCCCTATACCTCCGATATCCGCGTGCGTATGAAGATCCTCGACCCGCGCTTCGCCGAGGCCATGGTCAATTCCTTCGAGCAGGGCTATGAACAATTTCGCCAGCAAATCGAGACCCGGCACCGGTCACTGGATGAAAACCAGAAGCGCTGGACGCAAAAGGCCCCGTATATCATTACGCTGACGATCGTGCTGGCCATTTTGTTGATTGGATACGCGCGTTACATACTTAACCAGGGATTCCTCAAGCCCATGACAGGCGTCACCAGCGGCGCGCGCATCATCAGCGGCGGCCGGCTGGATCACCAGATACCGGAGTACGGTGTCGAGGAGATCTCCGGGCTGGCCGCGGCCATCAATCACATGGCGAGCGACCTGGAAAAGAGCCGCGATGCCCTGGTGCAGAGCGAAAAGCAGGCGGCGCTCGGCGCCCTGGTGCCGGTCGTCGCGCACAATATCCGCAACCCGCTGGCCAGTATCCGCGCCACGGCCCAGGTGCTGGAGGATGTCGAGGACCGGCAGGAGTTGCACGAATGCCGGCAGGCGATCCTCGATACCATCGACCGGCTGGGCCGCTGGGTGACCGCGCTGGTGTCCTACCTGCATCCGCTGAAACCGAACAAACGCCGGGTCAGTGTCAGCGCCCTGCTGGATTCCCCGCTGAACCTACTGGCGCCGCGGCTGCAGGAAAAACAAATCGACATCAAAAAAACAGGCTGGAATGACCGTATCGAGGTCGAGGTTGATCCGGACCTGATGGAACAGGCCCTGTACGGGCTCATGGCGAACGCGGTCGACGCCTCACCCAGGGACGCGCAACTGATTATTGGCTGTCGTACCGATCTGGATCACGTCATCATCAGCCTGAAGGACGCGGGCGGCGGCCTGCCGTTCCAGCCCGAGGCCGCCAACCTCGAACCCGGACCGACCACCAAACGATTCGGGACCGGGCTGGGCATACCGATCGCCTTCAAGATCTGTCAGACCCATGGCTGGGGACTGACTTTCAATATCGACGAGGGCAGGGGCACCGAGGTGATCATCACCGCACCCCTGGCCACGAATGCAGCAGGAGACTGAGCAATGCAAGACAGCAGTTCACCCATGACCTCTGCCGAGGTGCCGGTGCTGGAACGATCCATACTGATCGTCGAGGATGAATCGGTGCTGGCGCGGGCCATTCAAAAGCGCCTCAACCGGGGCGGCTTCAATAGTGATATTGCCGGCGACCTGCACAACGCCCGCGGCAAGTTTCGCGAAATGTCGCCGGACCTGGTGTTGCTCGACATGCGCCTGCCGGACGGTTCCGGCCTGGATTTTCTCTCCGAGGTGCGCAACAAGGAGCAATCCAGATGCGCGGTGCTGGTGATGTCGGCCTATGGCGAGATTGAAGATGCGGTCACCGCGATGAAACTCGGGGCTTCGGATTACCTGAAAAAGCCGATTGACCTCGATGAATTGATGTTGAATATCGACAAGGTGTTCAGCATCTACGAGCGCGAGCAGAAACTCACCTACTCGGCCAAGCGCGAGCAGCATGCCGTGGAAGGGGTGGAGTTCATCGGTGAGTGTGCGCAACTCAAGGACGTGCGCAAGCAGGTGGATCGCATCGCGGTATTGACCCAGGCCAGCGGCATTCCCCCCACGATCATGATCCTGGGCGAAACCGGGACGGGCAAGGACGTACTGGCGCGTTTGCTGCACGAAAAAAGCGCGCGCAGTGAACGTCCCTTCGTGCATGTCGATTGCGCCTCGCTGCCCAAGGACCTGATCGAGGCGGAACTGTTCGGCCACGAGAAGGGCGCCTTTACCAATGCCCACGTGGCGCGCACTGGCCTGATCGAGGCCGCCGAGGACGGCGTGCTGTTCCTCGACGAGGTCGGGGAGATCCCGCTGGACCTGCAATCGAAACTGCTGGCCGTGCTCGAGCGCCGCTCTCTCAGGCGCGTCGGCACTACCCATGAACAACCGGTCGCGGCCTGGTTCATTGCCGCGACCAACCGTGACCTGGAAGACCTGGCGCATCACGGGGAATTCAGATCGGACCTGTATTACCGACTGAACGTTCTTTCAATCATGTTGCCGCCATTACGGGAACGCGGACGCGACGCCATCCTGCTGGCCAACACCTTTGCCGCGCAAACCGCCCGACGCTACGGTATCGAGGGCGCCCGGCTGAGTTCGGAGGCGGAATCCGCCGTCATGGACTATCCCTGGCCCGGCAATATCCGAGAATTGAAACATCTTATCGAACGCGCCGTATTGCTGAGTGGCGGTGGCGAGATCGACCCGGAGCAACTCGCACTGCAGCATAAAAAACAGGCCGCAAGTGCGGAGAATCCCGTCACGGACAAGGACGATCTGACCCTGGGCGAGGCGGAATTGACCATGATCAGGCAGGCACTGGAACGCACCCGCGGCAATGTCTCGAGAGCCGCGCGGGAACTGGGTATTACGCGCATGGCCCTGCGCTATCGCATGAAAAAATACAATCTCGGGGGAAGCGATTAGCCCGGAAAAAACACCGTAGTGCGGTTCAATGCTGGACATTTGCGGTGGCATGGTCCAATAATGAAATGAGGTTAATCGAGTTGGTTGATGCAGCGGATGCAACAAAAACGAGGAGGGTGAAGCGATGCCTAAGGTAACCATGCAGACCGAGCTGGGTGTTTCGCCGGAGCAGGTTTGGGAACTCATTGGCGGGTTCAACGCGTTGCCGGACTGGCATCCGTCCGTCGAGAAAAGCGTGTTGAAGAGAAAGGGCGAGGTACGTGAGCTGAGCCTGGCCGGGGGCGGCAAGATTATCGAAAAACTGGAACGTCTCGATGACGGCGAACGGGTCTACAGTTACACGATAACCGACAGCCCGTTGCCGGTATCCAATTACAAGGCGACGATTCGCGTCAAGGAAGATGACAGCGGCACTTCCGTGGTCGAGTGGTCCAGTGAGTTCGAGGCCACCGGCGCCCCCGAAAACGATGCGGTCAGGGCGGTCCAGGATATTTACCAGGCCGGTTTCGATAACCTCAAGAAGATCTTCGGCGCCTAGCCGGCAGAAACATGCCCGGCCTTGGGCAGCGTCGCAACGCGGCTCAGTGCAGTTTCATCCTCGGCTTCATACTGCGGGTGAAGAAATTGCCGATGGTCGTGAAAGCGAATTTCACCGGGCCGTAAACGGCAAACTGGTGCATCTTGTATAGCGAGACATAGACAAATCTTGCGACCACGCCCTCGATGAAGACCGTGCTGGGGAATTTGCCGGCCAGGTTACCCATCAGGTTGCCAACCGTGCTGTAGCGGCTGAGATTGATCAGCGAACCGTAGTCCACGTACTTGTATTCTGCAGTTCCTCTTTGCCCGCGAGCCTGGCACGAATGCTCTTGTACAGCATCGAGGCCTGTTGATGCGCGGCCTGGGCGCGGGGCGGCACCAACTCGTCGCTGTCATTCATGGGACAGGCGGCACAATCTCCAAAGGCGAATATATTGTCATCCCGGGTGGTTTGCAGGGTCGGCTTGACCTGCAACTGGTTGATGCGATTGATTTCCAGTCCGTCGATGCGCGCGAGAAAATCCGGCGCCTTGATACCGGCCGCCCACACCTTGATCTCGGATGGGATAAAATGTCCGCTCTCGGTCCGGTAACCTTCGGCCGTGGCCTCGACGATACGCTCGCGCAGCAACACCTCGATGCCGAGCTTCTCCAGCAGGGTCATGGTGCGGTTGGTCAGCTTGTCCGGCAGCGCCGGCAGTATCTTGTCGGCGGCCTCGATAATACTGATCTTGAGATCTTCAGAGATATTGATGCCGTCGAAGCCAAACTCTACCAGTTGACCCAGCGAGTCGTGTAATTCGGCCGCCAGTTCGATACCGGTAGCACCGGCCCCGGCGATGGCAA
>JBFGPT010000163.1:0-4459 GCA_041564575.1 Gammaproteobacteria bacterium
CGTCATGGCCAAAGGGACCACCGCCGCCGTGACCGCCGCCGCCCCACGGCCCCCACGAGTTCGGGCTATCCGCCTGGGCAAAGCCGGCGACCAGAAGGCCCGTCAGGGCCAGCGACATGGGGGTGCGTTTAAAGGGTAACTTCTTCATGACAATCGCCTCGGAGGTATCTCATCTAATCAATATAATTATATGCCCACTGCAGTCCGTTATTTTTCTGTCCCTAAGAAACTTTAGGCCCAACTGGCCGTTTTGTGAAGTACGTCTCAATATCAATGGTTTGTCTTCGACAACCCCGCGCGCCGCCTAGAAGGACTTCGATACGCTGAAAACGACCTGATCCCGCGTGTAATCGAACAGCGTCACGTTGGAACTGTTCTCGGTGCGGGTCCAGGCCAGGTTAAGCAACAGGTCATCCAGGTACTGGCCGAGATCCACCCGGTAGCTGCCGCCGACATTGTAGCGCCGTTCGATCTCGTCCCGGGTGACGGCGAAAACCGGTTCCGGCCCGTCGTAATCACGGGTCCGCCAGTTGTAGTTGGCATACAGGTTGGTGCGGTCCAGCGGCTGGATGTTCAGGCCGGCCCTGAACGAGTAACCCTCGTTGGAGCGTCGGGCGGCATCGGCGTTTTCCGTGAAAATCCGCGCTCCGACCCGCACCGTCGGTTTCCAGTCGTAGCGGAAGGTATGCCCCACGGACACGCCGCCGGACAGGAACAAGGCGTCCCGCGGATCATCGACGTTGCGGGCGAAGTTGCGGTCCTGGACCAGGGCATCCACGGTCAGCGCGGTACGGCCCTGGAAAAACCAGGTAAAACTCGGCGCGACGCCCGCATACCAGGCGATGTGTTCATTGCCGATCTCGATGTGGTTGGCCTCCGCGGCCAGCTGCATGCGCCATTTGCGCGCGGCCAGCAGGGTGGGACCCGAGCGCAGGGTAATCACGTTCAGGTTGAAATCACCGTCCCCAATGTACTGGTTGCGGAACAGCCCCGCCTGGCTCTGCCAGGCAATGGCTGCGGTCTCGCCGAACAGGTCGTAGGTTTGGCCGAACAGGTAGCGGTGCGCGATGCCGCCGTTGATTTGCACGCCGTTGCCGGTCCGGGGCGTAGCCGAGGGATCCAGCAAAAAGGTGGCACCGCCGACATCCACGACCGAGGTGCCCGGTCCGACATTGATGTTGTCATCGTGGATATAGCCGAGCGAGATATACGGGGTCCAGAGGTGGGGCTGGCTTTCTTTATCTATCTCCGCGAGGAACTGGCGGATGGTGCGCTTGACGTTTTCCGGAGTGCCGGGATCGGCCAGGACCTGTTCGGCCTGCCTGCGGGCAACCGAGTAATTCAGGGAGCGGAAATTGGCCAGGGCCAGTTCCAGGCGGACACGATCCATGTCCGGACGCTCGCTGAGAATGGATTCGTAGATTGCGATCGCCCGCGACAGGTCGCCGGCCTCGGACTCGTTCAGGGCCTCGTTGAAGAGCGCCTCGATTTCCGCATCGGTCATCGCCCATGCGGGTGGAATTGCCAGAAACACCGCTGCCAGACTGACGATAGTTAGGAGGCTGCTTGTCTTGCCCCGTATCCCCCAATTCATTGTTTTACCTCTGGTTTTTACTTCGACCGTGTGACCGGCCAATCTTACAACTCACTCAAAATGTTAACATTCCGAGCTAACCATCTGTAAATTATAACGAGAGTAGCTTCTAAATATACTTATTTTTTAAACTGCCTTATGGTAAATCTTGTCCCGCCTGACAACCAGTCTTTGCGTTAAGAAATTTCGGTAGCACCCGGCAGGCGACATGTATCGCGGCATCATCTCGCGTGAGATGAGCATGCGGACCTTATTGAGGGGGCGAAGAGCCCGTGGTGAGCTTGCTGCCGGAGAGTCTGATCAGCGGATCTCCTCGACGCTCCACAGCGTTTCACCCGGTTGCGGAAAACGCCTGGCGTGCTGAATTTCCATGCGAACCTGGCTGTCCAGACGGCGAGGAATGCCAAATCGTATCGTGCCCGTGGGTGTTCTCCATTCAATAATACGAATCAGGCGTTGTGAATTTACATCAGCAACAAAATTGGCAGTAAATTCGCCTTCCTCAATCGTCCGGGCCGGGTTGCCCAGTTGCCTGATGAGAACCTGTCTGACTCTCTCAAATGTCTGAATGATCGTGTCTCTGTCCCCGACACTGTCGAAATCGATGACCAGGGCTGAACGGTGCAAGACATTGCCTATATACTCCAGGACCAGCCGCTGCCTGCGGAAAACTTCATCCAGTAAAGGGGCTTCATATGTAACATATCCGGCTTGCTCAACGCCCCCGCTGATGACCGCACGTGTCAGGGCAGCCTGTACCTTGTCCTCGGTAACACCAGGTGCCAATCCATACATGGTGGCTTGTATTTCAGCCTCTGCGACATCTACGGGTGCTACTGGAACGTGTGTTCGCGCTGCAACGGCTACCGGCGGCCGGTCAAAATTCCAGGTCCAGTAGACAGATAAGCGATATGCTTCGGTCGAATCGCCGGGGTTGGTACTGCGATCAAACAGGTTCGCCTCGAATCCGAATATATGCTGTCGTTTGCTGTAACGATAATCAAGATTCAAGGCATGTGTATCGATGTCCGGCCCGCTGATCGCAATCTCCCGGTTTTGCAGCAAGGTGCTGTAATCCGCACGCAGGAAATGGGGGCCACGATTAAGAGACACGGCCAGTGTCGGGCTCATGTCAAAGCTATGATTCCCCCCCTTCCGGAGAGAACGCAGCAGGATTCCCGGTGTTATGACACCTTTGAACCCGGCCAACTCGATTGAATGGTCCGCACCGAAGCTGAATTGCCGGGTAAAAATATCTGCATCGGCAGTGCCTTCATCATCCACGTTCTGAAAGAAAAAATTACTCCGTCCCAGCCAACCTCCCCCCAGGGGTTTGGTCAGGCTGAAATTGATGTTTTTTGTCGTGACATCTACCACCCCGGCTTCATCCGTACGTTGTTGAATAAATGCATCCATACTGCCATTGGCGTCTGGATAAAGTTGTATTAATAACGGCCCGGTAAAGTTTACACCGTAGGTGCGCGTGCTGGTCTTGTTCGCCGTTTCAAATCCGTCTTCAAAAAACTGGGCGCGTGCCCGTGTCCTGATGCCGGTATGATGTAGCCAGCCGCTATGAAATTCAGCCGAGCGGCGGTCGGCTGTTACGATGGCACCGCGTGGGCGGAAATCCTGTCCGTAATAGTCAAGCCGCAAGCGGTAATTCCAGCTTGATTGTTTGCTTTGTCCTCTCAGCTGCATGAAATAGCCATTATCCGCGCGATCCTGGCCCGTAACTGCACCTGCCAGGCCATTGTGGTCGCCCTTGAAATGGGCGATTTCCGCCTCGATGACTGCATCATGCCCGGGTCCGGAGAATTGTTTTTCACCGGCCATGCTGAATACATACTGTTTACGATCCAGCGTACCGGCCTTGGCGGATCCATCCCGGTAGTTATGCACCATATTAAGATTTAATGAGCCAAGCAGTTCATCCTGAATCAACCAGGATAACCCGGTCGTGTAGTCATCCTGTAATGTCAGATCGCGCCAGTTGGATTCATTTGCACCCGTGGTAAACACGAGAGAATGCCGCCGACCGGCATGATCAGTAACCGGCTGCAGTTCCAGTTGAAAACCTTTCAACGATTGCTGCAAGGTCAGGTAACTGTAATAGGCAAAGTGATCACCGGCTTCTGCGCGATAAGGCGTGTTTGCTTCACCGTTTTCGCGGACAAAACTCATTCTCTCAGGCACAACGCCAAAATCCGGAGCCCGATAATCATCATTCAGGTTATATACCCCGGTGACCTCCGCGCGCATGGTGTCGTATCTGGAGTTCTTTTTATTCAGATAAACATTGAACTCATCAAAGAACATATCGCCCTCTGACGGATAGGGGCTGGCTGCTCCCGGACCGGTGGCATCGTACAGGGAAGCCCGCACCGTGTTGGAACCATACATGGACCAGTCAGCAAGAAAATCCGGTTCAGCATGGCATAATCCAGGCAGCACCAGCAAGACATAACCGAATTGTGCAAAACCTTTTCGCCCGCCAGAAAGATAATTGATTAGTATGGTGTTCATGGCGGTGCAGCCTGGGTAATTTCCAGGATAAACTCATTCGTGCCTGGGAGACGGGTAAAGCCGCCGGCACTATTGAACTCAAGCTGGGTTTGCACCGTTGCGGAAACAATGCTGACGATTTCACCACGCTGCTCACCCGTTCCGGGTTTGATATATTGCTGCAGGGTTTGAATTCCCTGTATTGATTGCACCCGCAGCTTTGCATCACGCGGCACACCGGTATCCATCACATCCATAAGGCGGCTCTTGTCATAGAATTGATCGGACAGGGTGCTGGCCATTCCGGATGTATTCCATTGCTCGATCACCCTTCTCACCATGGGTTCCACTTCCTTGCGAGAG
>JBFGPT010000164.1:0-4423 GCA_041564575.1 Gammaproteobacteria bacterium
GCCATCAAGAACGTGACGGTAAACGAGCCGTTCTTCCTCGGTCACTTCCCCGACAAGGCCATCATGCCCGGCGTATTGATTATCGAGTCCATGGCACAGGCCGCGGCCATGCTGGGCGAGGTGTCAATGGTGCAGAAACCTTCCGAAGACGCTCTGTATTTTCTGGTAGGCGTGGACAATGTGCGTTTCAAGAAACCGGTTGTTCCCGGCGATCAACTGCTGATCGATGTCAGGTTCGACAAGGTGCGCAGAAATATCTGGAAATTCAAGGCCACTTCGAGCGTCGACGGCAAGATCGTGTCCAGCGCGGAACTGCTGACGACCATTACGGATCCTGACGATTGATCCATCCCAGCGCGATTATCGATCCGGATGCCGTGATCGCAGACGGTGTCGAGATCGGGCCCTACAGTTGTATCGGCGCGAACGTCGAAATCGACAGCGGCACCGTCATCGGACCGCATGTGGTGATCAACGGCCCGTCCCGTATCGGTCAGGACAATCATATCTTCCAGTTCTGTTCCATCGGCGATGACCCGCAAGACAAGAAATACCGGCAGGATAAAAACTCCAGGCTGGAAATCGGCAACGGTAATACCATACGCGAATACTGCAGCATCAACCGCGGCACCGAGGATGGCGGTGGCATCACGCGGCTGGGAGACGATAACTGGATCATGGCCTATGTGCACATTGCGCACGACTGCCTGGTCGGCAACAGCACGGTGTTCGCCAATAACACCACGCTGGCCGGTCATGTCATCATCGATGATTTCGTGATCCTCGGAGGATTCACCGGTGTGCATCAGTTCTGCCGGGTCGGCAAGCACTGCTTTTCCGCCATCTCCTCGATCATCGTCAAGGATGTGCCGCCTTACCTGATGGTCAGCGGCAACACTGCCAGTCCCGCCGGCCTCAACCGTGAAGGACTCAAGCGGCATGGCTTCAGCGCGGAGGATATCAACAGCCTGCGCAAGGCTTACAAGATCGTCTACCGTGACGGCAACACGGTCAGTCAGGCACTGGAAAAACTCGAGGGACTGGCGCAGGACTCGGAGCACATCACCGCTTTCGCGGAGTTCATCGGCGCATCCAGACGGGGAATCGTCCGGTAGATTCCGGCGGTTGCGGTCACATCGTTTCACATGCTCAAGATCGGCATAGTCGCAGGAGAACCATCCGGTGATCAGCTTGGCGCCGATCTGGTGCGCGCCCTCAGGCAACAGGCGCCGGACCTGGAACTGGTCGGTATCGGTGGCGCGGAATTGCAGGCCGAGGGTTGCCGTTCCCTGTTTCCCATGGAACGGCTCACGGTCATGGGTATCGTCGAGGTCGCCCGCAGGTTTTTCGAACTGCTGGATATCCGCCGGCAACTGCGCGAGTATTTTCTCGATCAAAAACCCGATGTGTTTATCGGTATCGATGCGCCGGATTTCAACCTGCCGCTGGAACGTGCCCTGCGCGCGGGCGGCATCCGGACGGTACATTATGTGAGCCCCACGGTCTGGGCCTGGCGTCCCGGCCGTATGAAGTCGATAGCAAAATCGGTGGACCTGATGCTGACGCTGTTTCCCTTTGAAAAGCCCGCCTACGATCGCTCCGGGGTTCCGGCCCTGTACGTTGGCCACCCGCTGGCGCGCGTCATCGCCATGCATAGCGAGCGCCAGCCGGCCATTAAGGCCCTGGGCCTGGACGGCGATCAACCCTGTGTCGCCCTCCTGCCGGGCAGCCGTACCGGCGAGATCAAACGTATTGCACCGGAATTTCTCAGAGCGGCCGCGTTGCTCGCCAGGCAACGGCCCGGTATACAGTTCATCGCCGGGTTCCACGCGCCGGATCGGGAACAACAATTCCTCGAGATCCGGCAACACCTTGTGCCGGGGCTGGCGGTGAGGACCTTTACCGGCAAGACCCGGACCGTGATGGCCGCGGCAGACGTCATCCTGGTGGCCTCCGGCACCGCCACGCTCGAGGCCATGCTGGTAAAACGGCCCATGGTCGTGGGTTACCGGGTCAATCCCGTAACGGCGATGATCCTGCGACGCATGATCAAAACCCCGCATGTCGCCCTGCCCAACCTGCTGGCTGGCGAGCCGATCGTCCCCGAGCATTTGCAGGAGGACTGCAAGGCGGAGCTGCTGGCCGCGTCCGTAACGCACTGGCTGGATGACCCGGCTGCCTGCGCCAGGGTGCTCGACCGCTTCACGGCCCTGCATGAACAACTGCTGCAGGCACACAGCGATGATATCGCCGAACGCCTCATCGCCCTGGCACGGCAATGACCGCGCAGGCCGGATTTGAATTCAGCACGCCCGGCGCGATCATTGCCGGGGTCGACGAGGTGGGGCGCGGTCCGCTGGCGGGGCCGGTAATCGCCGCCGCGGTGATCCTCGATGCGCGGCACCCCATCGCCGGACTGGCCGATTCCAAGACCCTGACGGAAAAAAAACGGACACTGCTGGCAGCGGAGATCAAGCAACATTGCCGCGCCTGGGCCCTGGGCCGGGCGGAGACGGATGAAATCGATCGCATCAATATCTTCCAGGCGAGCCTGCTGGCCATGCAGCGCGCCGTTGCCGCCCTGGCCCTGCAGCCGCAGCGGGTACTGGTGGACGGCACCCACACCCCGGAACTGCCGGTGCCGGCCGAGGCCATCGTCAAGGGTGACAGCAAGATCGCCGAGATCAGCGCCGCCTCCATCATTGCCAAGGTTGCGCGGGACCTGGAGATGACGCAACTCGACCGGCAGTACCCGGGCTACGGATTCGCACGCCACAAGGGTTACCCGACCCGGGCGCACCTGGAGGCCCTGATCAGGCTAGGTGTCTGCCGCATACACCGTCACAGCTTTGCCCCGGTCAGGAAATGCCTGGAGATGGCACACGATGGCCATTAAGTCCTTTATTCACCTGAATGTGCATACCGAGTATTCGCTGGTCGATGGCATCCTGCGCATCGATCGCCTGATGGATCGCGCCGGGGAACTGCAACTGCCGGCCCTGGCCGTAACCGAGATGGGCAATATGTTTTCCACTGTCAAGTTTTACCGGGCCGCCGAAGGCCGCGGTATCAAGCCCCTGCTGGGCGCCACGTTGCGCTTGCGGATGGCGGGCGAGGAGGCCGGGCAAATCCTCCTGCTGTGCCAGGACATGAACGGTTACCGGAACCTGGCCCGGTTGATCAGCCGCAGCTATACCGAGGGCCAGTCGCAGGGCCTGCCCTTCGTGCACGACGACTGGCTGGCCGGGCACGGTGATGGTCTGATCGCGCTGTCCGGCGGGCAGGGCGGCGAGATAGGACAGCTTTTGATGAATGGCCGCCAGGACCAGGCCAAACGGCGGGCCGCGGCCTGCCAGGCCCAGTTCGAAGATCGCTTCTACCTGGAGTTGCAACGCATCGGTCTTGAACAGGAAGATCGCTATATCCACGAGGCCGTGAGGCTTGCGGCGGATCTCGACCTGCCCGTGGTCGCGACCAATGCCGTGCGCTTTTTGCACCAGGACGATTTTGAGGCCCACGAGGCCCGGGTCTGTATACACCAGGGCTACACGCTGTCTGATCCGCGCCGCCCGCGCCTGTACACGGACCAGCAATACCTGAAAAGCCCGGACGAGATGCGGGCCCTGTTCAGTGACCTGCCCGAGGCCATCGCCAATACGGTCGCGATTGCCATGGCCTGTAACATCGAGCTGACGCTGGGTGAGCATTATTTGCCCGATTTTCCCGTTCCCGAGGACCGCGGCCAGGAAGATTACCTGAGAAAACTGGCCGCTGACGGCCTGGAACAACTCTGCCGGGAACAGGGCATCGACGGCGCCCGCCTGGAGAAATACCGGAAGAGGTTGCAGACCGAACTGGAGGTGATCACCTCCATGGGCTTTTCCGGTTACTTTCTCATCGTCGCGGACTTCATCCAGTGGGCCAAGCAGAACGGTATCCCGGTCGGCCCGGGGCGCGGTTCCGGCGCGGGGTCCATCGTCGCCTGGGCCATCGGCATCACGGAACTCGATCCCATCCAGTATGACCTGCTGTTCGAACGCTTCCTCAACCCGGAACGCGTATCGTTGCCCGACTTCGACGTCGACTTCTGCATGGAACGGCGCGACGAGGTCATCGATTACGTCGCCGGGCGTTATGGCCGCGACCACGTGTCCCAGATCATCACTTTTGGCACCATGGCGGCCAAGGCCGTGGTCCGGGATGTCGGCCGGGTGCTGGGCTATCCATACGGCTTTGTCGATCAGATCGCGAAACTCATCCCCTTCGATCTGAACATGACGCTGGAGCGGGCGCTCGACGAGGAAAAACTTCTCAAGCAAAGGTACGACTCGGAGGAGGAAGTCAAAACCCTGATCGACCTGGCCAGGAAGCTGGAGGGGATCTCGAGAAACGCCGGGCGCCATGCCGGCGGCATCGTCATCGC
>JBFGPT010000165.1:0-4392 GCA_041564575.1 Gammaproteobacteria bacterium
AGCAACGCCCAACATGCATTAATCGACCGCATCCACGCCGCCAGGACCGATGGTACGCAATACATTATCATCAATCCCGGCGCCTTCACCCACACCAGCATCGCCCTGCGCGATGCTTTTCTGTCGGTCAGCCTGCCCTTTATCGAGGTACATCTGTCCAATGTCTTCGCACGCGAGGAATTTCGCCGCCAATCCTATTTGTCCGATATCGCTGTCGCGGTGATCAGCGGGCTGGGCGCGCAGGGTTACGAGCTGGCGATCGATGCGATCCAGAACACGCTGTCCGGGGGCAAATAATCAATGGATATACGCAAGGTAAAAAAACTTATCGAATTGCTGGAAGAATCCGGCATCTCCGAAATCGAGGTCTGTGAGGGCGAGGAGTCCGTTCGTATCCGGCGTCATAGCCCGTCCCAACCGACCCAGACCGTGGTTCAGGTGCCGGATCTGTCCTATGCTGCGGTGCCGCCGACGGGTGCCGGGGCATCAGAGGCCGGCGTCACGGTCACGGAAACAGCCGCCGCGGCGGAGCAGGATCACGTGATCACCTCGCCCATGGTCGGTATCTTTTATGCCGCGTCGGCGCCGGGCGAGGCGCCGTTCGTCAGTGTCGGCCAGGAGATCAAAAAGGGCGACGTCGTTTGCGTGCTGGAGGCCATGAAGATCATGAACCAGATCGAATCGGACGTCGACGGCACGATAAGCAAGGTGCACGCGAACAACGGCGAGGCGGTGGAATACGGCCAACCCCTGTTCACCGTTCAGGAACCGGCCTGATCGACGGCGCACATCTTTTCTACACCGACTCCCTGATATCAACCTGATCGAGCGAACTGCATGCTAGATAAAATTGTTATTGCCAACCGCGGCGAGATTGCCCTGCGCATCCTGCGCGCCTGCAAGGAACTTGGCATCAAGACCGTGGCGGTCTATTCCGATGTCGATCGTGAACAAAAGCATGTGTTGATGGCGGATGAATCGGTGTGTATCGGCCCGGCCGCCAGCAGTGAGAGTTATCTGAACGTCCCCGCGGTGATCAGCGCCGCCGAGGTCAGTGACGCCGTGGCGATCCATCCGGGTTACGGGTTCTTGTCCGAGAACGCGGATTTCGCCGAACGTGTCGAGCAGAGCGGTTTCATCTTCATCGGCCCGAAACCGGACACCATTCGTCTCATGGGCGACAAGATCTCGGCGATCAATGCCATGAAGGCGGCCGGTATCCCCTGCCTGCCGGGTTCCGATGGCGAGCTGTCGGAAAGCCCGGAGGAGTTCGTGCCGATCGCCCGTAAAATCGGTTACCCCGTCATTATCAAGGCCGCCGGTGGCGGTGGCGGTCGTGGCATGCGCGTGGTGCACAGCGAGGCAGCCCTGCGCAATGCCGTCTCCCTGACCCGCGGCGAGGCCGGTTCCGCTTTCGGTAATCCAAGCGTCTACATGGAGAAGTTCCTGGAAAAGCCGCGGCACATAGAGATCCAGGTGCTGGCCGATGAACACGGCAATGTGATCCACCTGGGCGAACGCGACTGTTCCATGCAACGCCGGCATCAGAAGGTGCTGGAAGAGGCCCCGGCCCCCGGGATCACGGAAGAGATTCGCGCCGATATCGGGCAGCGCTGTGTCGATGCCTGCAAGGCAATCGCCTACCGCGGCGCCGGCACCTTTGAATTCCTCTATGAAAAGGGGCAGTTTTATTTCATCGAAATGAACACCCGCGTGCAGGTGGAACACCCGGTCACGGAATGGATTACCGGCGTCGATATCGTCAAGGAGCAGTTGTACATTGCCTCCGGCCTGTCCCTGTCGCACCGGCAGGAGGAAATCAATATCAAGGGTCATGCCATTGAATGCCGCATCAATGCCGAGGATCCCGCGACCTTCATGCCCAGCCCCGGGGTCATCGAACACTTTCACGCCCCGGGCGGACCGGGTGTGCGCGTGGATACCCATATCTACGATGGTTACACCATTCCGCCGCATTATGATTCCATGATCGGCAAGCTGATCGTGCATGCCGAGAACCGTGAGCTGGCGATCTCGCGCATGCGCAATGCCCTGGCTGAACTCGTGATCTCCGGTATTAACACCAATGCGCCATTACACCAGGACATCGTCGATGACGGCAATTTCATCAGTGGCGGCACGAGTATTCATTACCTGGAACACAAGCTGGGTCTGAAATAACCATCGGCCTGGCGATCAACAAACGTCACGCACGGACACAGGGGACGACCGCATGCCCTGGTTAAATCTCACCGTTGAAACCGATCCGGATCACAGTGACGCGCTGGCGGAATTCTTCCAGCAGTTTTCGGCACAGGCCGTCAGTTTCAGCGCCGCCAGCGATGAACCTCTGTTCGATGAGCCGGGCGGGCGACCGCGCACGCACTGGCAACGCACCCGGGTATCGGCATTGTTCCCGGCTGACATCGACCTGGATATCCTGCTGGTATGCCTGCGTGACCGTATCGGCGCGGATCATATCTACAGCCGGGAAATCCAGGCCGTCGCGGACCAGAACTGGGTAAGCGCCTACCGGCAGCAACAGCAGGCCTTGATCTTCGCTGACCGCCTGTGTATCTGCCCGAGCTGGTGTGAGCCGCCACCCGGCAAGTTCGCCACCGTGATCCTGGATCCCGGCCTGGCCTTCGGCACCGGCACCCATCCCACGACCGGCCTGTGCCTTGACTGGCTGGCGCAACAGGAGCTGGCCGGCCGCTCCGTGATCGATTTCGGATGTGGTTCCGGGATCCTGGCCCTGGCCGCCGCCCGGCTTGGCGCCGCGGCGGTCACGGCGGTGGATATCGATCCGCAGGCGCTCGAGGCCTGCCGCTGCAACGCCGAACAAAACGGACTGGCGGCGCATATCGACATCGTCCATGCAGATCGCATGAATACACCCACGGCGGATATCCTGCTGGCAAACGTCCTGTTTAACCCCCTGTTACAGCTGGCCGATGAATTCGCGCAACGGGTTCGCCCCGGTGGACGGCTGGTGTTATCCGGCTTGCTGCCGGACCAGGCGCAGGCCTGTTTGGCAGCCTATGATCGCTGTTTTAATATGCAGGCGCCGGTATTCCGTGATGAATGGGCGTTATTGCAGGGAACCCGGCGCGACAACTAGAGGGAGATCAGCAGCCAGCGTGTTTACCCAGTGTCCAGAATGTCTGCGGCAATTCCGCATCCGCGCCGATCAGCTGTCAGTCGCGGCAGGCGAGGTGAAATGCGGTTTCTGCGGCAGGCAATTCAATGCCCTTGTGAATTTGCGCGATCGGCCCCTGCCGCCGACTGCCGCTACCGAAGCGGACCCGGCGCCTGCCGCGGAACCGGCGGTGGAAGCGCCTGGGGAGGACGCGGAAAACAGCGCCGAACCACAATTTTCACTGCCGCAGGAAGCGCCCGCCGTCGCGCCGGAACCCCGGGCAGACGCAACAGATGCACAGGAGATCCGGGACAGCGACGATGACAGCGGCGACAGTGAACCGGACGCCGCAATCCCGCCGGCAAAGATTACCGCGCCACCGCATTACGAGTTCCCGGGCGACTACCTGGAAGAGGAAGAGACGCGACCGGGCCGCAGGAGCCGTATCCTCTGGGGGCTCGGTGCCGTCCTGTTGATGCTGTTGCTGATATTACAGACCGGCTGGTTCTACCGGGATCGCGTTGTCCGGCAGTACCCGCAACTGGCGCCTTACCTGGTCAGGCTCTGCGAACGTTTACCCTGCCGGGTGACACGCTTTAACCAGATCGAGGATATCCGCCTGGTGAATCGTGATGTGCGTGAACACCCACGCTACCAGGACAGCCTGCTGGTGAATGCCACCATGATCAATGATTCCGGCAAGCCGCAGCCATTCCCGCGCATCATGCTGCGCCTGTTCGATACCAGCGGCAAGGTCATGTCCTGGCGCCAGTTTCAACCCGATGAATACCTCGATGGCAGCATCGATCAGCAGGCCGGTATGGCAGTCAATGTGCCGGTGCATTTCGTCCTGGAGGTGACCGGTCCGACCGCTGGCGCGGTGAGCTTCGAATTTGATTTTCTCGGCGGCTAGCCGGATTTATTCGGCCCGCTGCCCTGCCGCCGCAGGCAGGTGTGGTACATTCCCGGTTAATAGATTTCCATCAGGTCATTTTTCAGCGGCCGGATGCTATGATTTGCCCCCCTTGCCTTTGCGGAAAACATATCGAGCATGCAGATAGGACCCTACAGCGTTGACAACCGCCTGTTGCTGGCGCCCATGGCCGGTGTCACGGACAGGCCGTTCCGGCAACTCTGCCGCGCGCTCGGAGCCGGGCTGACGGTGTCGGAAATGGTCTCCGCGAACCCGGACCTGTGGCGCACACGCAAGACCCGGCTGCGTCTGGATCATCGCGGCGAACCGGGACCGGTGA
>JBFGPT010000166.1:0-4392 GCA_041564575.1 Gammaproteobacteria bacterium
ACCAGCACCAGCCGCCGGCGAATCCGTGGGTATTGCCGTAGACGTGTTCGCCGGCATAAGTATTGACGACGCAACCGTCCGAATTGCTGATGCGCGGGTCGCTGTCGCGGGCGGCGGTCTCGCAGCGAATGGCGAGTTCGGTGGCGGCCTCGGGCGTGAGGTCCCAGGGGTGGTACAGGTCCAGGTCCGGTACTTGGCGCGCCATCAAACCGGCCTCGGCAAGGCCGGCGCAGGGGTCCTCGCTGGAGAAGCGCGCAATATCACAGGCCGCGGTCACCGTATCCCGGATCGCCGCGGCGGAGAAGTCAGAACTGCTGGCGGTACCTTTTTTATGGTCGATATAGACCGTCACGCCCAGCGCCTTGTCGCGTTCGTGTTCGATCTTCTCCAGTTCGCCGAGCCGCACGGTGACGGACAGGCCGGTACCGGTGCCGATTTCCGCCTCGGCTGCGCTGGCGCCCTGCTGCCGGGCCTCCTCCATGATCTGTTCTACCAGGCGATAGAGTTCCTGCTTGGGAGTGCTGCTCAAGGGGATATCCTTCAATAAAATTATTTCGCATCATCTTACACCAGTTTGAGCAGGCGTTATTCAGTCTTCGCCGTTATGGCCGTGACTGGTAAAATCCCGTGATGGATGTCTCCCCGGTTCTCGATCCCCTCAACGAAGCGCAACGTACCGCGGTCGCGGCCCCGACCGGCAATATACTGGTGCTGGCTGGCGCCGGCAGCGGCAAGACCCGCGTGCTGGTGCATCGTATCGCCTGGTATATCGCCACAGAGCAGGCTAACCCGCTAGGCATCATGGCAGTGACCTTCACCAACAAGGCCGCTCGCGAGATGCAGGGCCGCATCGAGGCCCTGCTGGAGCGACCCATCGGCGGCATGTGGGTCGGCACCTTTCACGGCCTCGCCCACCGCCTGTTGCGCTCGCACTGGCAGGAGGCCGGCTTGCCGCAAGGTTTCCAGATCCTCGACAGCGATGATCAATACCGCCTGATCCGCCGCGTGATCCGCAGCATGGAACTGGATGAATCGCAGTATCCGCCGAGGGAGGCGCAATGGTTCATCAACGCGCGCAAGGATGACGGCCACCGGCCGCAGCATATCGAGGACCGCGGTGATCCCGTGTTACACCAGATGATCCGGATCTATGCCGTCTACCAGGAACACTGCGAACGTTCCGGGCTGGTGGACTTTGCCGAGCTGTTGCTGCGCGCCTTTGAATTGTTCCGTGACAACCGCGACCTGCTCGGCCATTATCAGCAGCGTTTCCGCCACGTGCTGGTCGATGAGTTCCAGGACACCAACGCCCCGCAATATGGCTGGTTGCGCCTGCTGGTCGGCGCCGAGGGATGCATCTTCGCGGTTGGTGACGATGATCAGTCGATTTACAGCTGGAGAGGCGCGCGCATGGATCACATGCAGCAGTTCATCCGGGATTTCGCCGACAGCGACCTGCTCAAGCTGGAACAGAATTACCGCTCGACCGGGCGCATACTCAAGACCGCCAATTCCCTGATCGCCAACAACCAGAGCCGGCTCGGCAAGGAGTTGTGGACCGAGGGCGATGACGGCGATGCCATCGACGTCTACATGGCCTACAACGAGCAGGACGAGAGTCGTTTTGTCATCGACCGTATACGCAGCGGGCATGCCGCCGGCGATCGGTATGACGACTACGCTATCCTGTACCGCACCAGCGCCCAGTCACGCAACTTTGAAGAACAGTTGATGCAGGCCCAGATCCCCTACCGGGTCTACGGCGGCATGCGTTTCTATGAGCGCGCCGAGATCAAGGATGCCCTGGCGTACCTGCGCCTGTGCATGATCCAGGACGACGACGCCGCCTTTGAACGCATCATCAATACGCCGACCCGCGGTATCGGCCAGCGCACCGTGCAGGAGATCCGTGACCTGGCGCGGCGCGAACAGGTTTCGCTGTGGCAGGCTGCCGCTTCGCTGGTGCAGGACAAGATGCTGTCCGCGCGCGCCCTGTCCGCGCTGGGGGCCTTCCTGGCGCTGATCCGTAACATGGCCGCCAGCATCGAAAACCTGGCACTGGACGAGGCGGTCGATGCCGTGATCCGGCAAAGCGGCTTGATCGAGCATTACCGCAAGGAAAAAGGTGAAAAGGGCGAGACCCGCATCGAAAACCTGGAGGAACTTGTCAGCGCCGCCGGCAACTTCACTGTTTCGGAGGACGAACATGGCGATATGGAGCCGATGGCGGCGTTCCTGTCGCATGCCGCGCTGGAATCCGGCGACACCCAGGCCGAGGATTACAGCGATTGCGTCTATCTCATGACGCTGCACTCGGCCAAGGGCCTCGAGTTTCCCAAGGTCTGCCTGGTCGGCATGGAAGAGGGCCTGTTTCCGCATCAACGCAGCAGCGAGGATGCGCAGCAACTGGAAGAGGAGAGAAGACTCTGTTACGTCGGCATCACGCGCGCGCAAAAGCACCTGACCCTGACCCATGCGCAACACCGGCGCCTGTACGGCAGCGATTATTACCCGCAGCCCTCGCGTTTCCTGCGCGAGCTGCCCGATGAACACCTGAACGAGGTCAGGATTGGCGGCACCGTGCAGCAGGAGTTCTTTCGCAAGCGGCCGCAGGGAACGCCGGTGCAAAGCCGGGCGGTCAGCAACGATTCCGGTTTCTCGCTCGGGCAACGTGTCCAGCACAAGCGTTTCGGCGAGGGCGTGGTGTTGAATGTCGAGGGCGAGGGCAGCCACACCCGGGTCCAGGTCAATTTCGAACAGGCCGGTTGTAAATGGCTGGTGCTGGCCTACGCGGGCCTGTCGGCGGCCTGACTACCGCAGCGCTACTCTGTAAAAAATTCATGCACGGGGGTTTTAAAAACAAGTGAGCAGTCTCTACCGCAAAATATGCATTGTTCTCACGGCCCTGCTGATATCCGCCTGTGGCGGGGGCGGCGAGTCGGGTACACCGGTGGCCGGGGCGACCGATGGCCAGGTCTTCCGCTGGAAGATGGTGACGACCTGGCCGGCCAATTTCCCGATCTTCCAGGAGGGCGCACAAAAGTTCGCCGATGACGTCGCCGTCATGAGTAACGGCCGCCTCAGCATTCAGGTTTTTGCCGGGGGCGAACTGGTGCCGCCGTTGCAGGTCTTCGATGCCGTCTCGCAGGGCTCGGTCGAGATGGGTCATGGCTCACCCTATTACTGGGCCGGCAAGGTGCCCGAGGCACAGTTTTTTTCCTCCGTGCCGTTCGGCATGACCGCGCGGGGCATGAACGCCTGGCTGTACGGCGGTGGCGGACTGGCCCTGTGGCAGGAGATCTACCGGCCGTTCAACCTCATCCCGTTTCCGATGGGCAATACCGGCGTACAGATGGGCGGCTGGTTTAACCGCAGGATCGACAGCGTGGCCGACTTGCAGGGTCTGCGCATGCGCATACCGGGCCTCGGCGGCAAGGTGCTGAAGCGCGCCGGTGGCAACCCGGTCCTGATGGCGGGTGGCGAGATCTACACGGCGCTGGAACGCGGCACCATCGATGCGACCGAGTGGGTGGCGCCGTTTCATGACCTGCGCCTGGGTCTTAACCGCGCGGCCAAATACTATTACTACCCGGGCTGGCACGAACCCGGCACCGAGTTCGAGCTGATGGTGAACCTGGGGGCCTGGAACAGTCTTCCAGCCGATCTGCAGAAGATCGTCGAGGTCACGGCCAGGGCCGTGAGCGAATGGATATACGGGGAAATGGAATATCACAACCAGGTCGCTTTGAAGACCCTGCGCGAGCAGAAAAACGTCGAGGTGCTGGAATTCCCGTCGGAAGTGATCGAGGCCTTGAAAAAGACCGCGCTGGAAACCTTCCGCGACGAGGCTGCCGCCAATCCGGATTTCGCGCGCGTCTATGCGGCCTACCGTGCCTTCAGCGAGGATTATGCGGCCTGGAGCCGGCTGTCCGAGCAGGCCTACCAGTCGGCGGTAAAGTAATTAAACGATCAGGCATAAAAAAAGGGAGGCCGGGCCTCCCTTTTTGTTTCAAAGCGCGGTCGAGGATTACTGGCTTTTCTCCACCATGTAATCAACCGCG
Organism: Gammaproteobacteria bacterium; assembly: GCA_041564575.1. Taxonomy (GTDB): domain Bacteria; phylum Pseudomonadota; class Gammaproteobacteria; order Eutrophobiales; family Eutrophobiaceae; genus UBA4486. The sequence goes on from JBFGPT010000166.1 coordinate 4,062, forward strand.
GCTTTTACTTCCTCGTCACTGAAGCTACCGCCACCGCGGGCCGGCATCATGAACCCGGCCTCGCCGGTAAAGCCGTTGATGGCGTGGTCGTACAGGGTGTCCTTGCCCTGGGCGATGCGTGACGCCCAGTCTTCCTTGTTGCCGGTCACCGGGGCACCGATGCCCGGTACGCCGTGACAGGCCACGCACAAGCTGTTGTAGACTTCCTCACCACTCTTGCCGGCCGCCGCTGCGGGTGCGGCACTGGTGGTCTCGGCCGCCGGTCCGCCGCTTTCTGCAACCATGTAATCGACCGCCGCCTTGACCTCTTCATCGCTCAGGTTGCCGCCGC
>JBFGPT010000167.1:0-4378 GCA_041564575.1 Gammaproteobacteria bacterium
AACATCTGCAAACCTTCCAGCATCGCCGGCATTGGCAGCGACACGGCCTGTCCCAGGGCCAGCGCTGCCAGGGCGTTCAGGTAATTATGCCGGCCGTGTAATTTCAGGGTGGCCGTGTCCAGCAGGGGCCTGTCACCATAGGCCAGCCAGCTCGATCCCTGCAACTCCACCAGGCCGAACTGATCGGCACCCGGCGTAGCACCGGTGAAACAGACGAGACGGCGTCCGGGACGTTGCATGGCGCTGACCGATGTGTCGTCCAGGTTGATGACCATGGTACCGTCGCCGTTATAGATGGCGGCCTTGGCGCCGGCGTACTCTTCCATGCCGGTGTATCGGTCCATATGATCTTCCGTCACGTTCAGCACAACGGCCGCAGCGGCATTCAAGGAGCGGGTAAGTTCCAGTTGAAAACTCGATAATTCCAGCACGTACAGATCCGGAACCGGCTGCGCCAGCAGATCCAGCACCGGGGTGCCGATATTGCCGCCCGCCAGGGCATTGACCCCGGCACTGGCCGCAAGCTGCTCCAGCAGACTGACCACCGTGCTCTTGCCGTTTGAACCGGTGACGGCGACAACAGGCGCACGCGCCTCCCGGCAAAACAGCTCGACGTCACCCAGCACGGCGATACCGCGTGTGAGCGCGTCCTGGATCACCGGTTCGCGCAGTGACACACCGGGGCTGAGCAGGATCTGGCCGGCATTCAGGATCATCTTTTCATCGAAATCGCCCGTTGCCAGCGGCATACCGGGAAACTCTGTTTTGAATTCCCCAAGCTGCGGCGGCAGGTCGCGACTGTCGGTGATGGCGAAGGGCTGGCCCTGACGCTTCAGGTAGCGCGCGCATGACAGGCCGGTCTTGCCCAGACCCACGATCACCGTTCGCATGTCGGGCCGGTTCGCTGTCATGGTTTCCTGTTGCCTGGCTGCATGTGACAAAACATAACTCCTAGCGAATCTTCAGACTGGCAAGACCAATCAGGACCAGGATGAACGTGATGATCCAGAACCGCACAATCACCCGCGGTTCCGGCCAGCCCTTGAGTTCATAGTGGTGATGCAAGGGCGCCATGTGAAAGATGCGCCGACCGGTCAACTTGAAGGATCCGACCTGCAGGATCACCGAGACCGTCTCGATGACAAACAGACCGCCCATGATCACCAGGGCCAGTTCCTGGCGCACCACCACGGCGACCACGCCCAGCGCCGCGCCCAGTGCCAGCGCGCCGATATCACCCATGAAGACCTGGGCGGGATAGGTGTTGAACCAAAGGAAGCCGAGTCCTGAACCCATCATGGCGCCACAAAATACGGCAACCTCGCCCGCGCCGGGCACGTAGGGAATGCCGAGGTAATCGGAAAAATACAGATGACCCGTGACATAACTGAAAATCGCCAGGGCGCCCGCGACCATCACCGTTGGCAGGATGGCCAGGCCGTCGAGGCCATCCGTGAGGTTAACGGCGTTACTGGTGCCAACGATAACGAGATAGGCGAACAGGATGTAGACCCAGCCCATATCGATCACAATCGATTTAACGAACGGTACGATCAACTGGGTTTCGGCGGGCACGGTGGCGGTGTGATAGAGAAACACGGCAGCGGTGAAACCGACCATCGATTGCCAGAAGTATTTATGTTTGGCCGGCAACCCCCGGGGATTACGTTGCACGACCTTACGGTAATCATCGACCCAGCCGATGACGCCGAACGACAGGGTCACCAGTACGACCACCCAGACAAAACGGTTGCCGAGATCCGACCAGCACAGTGTTCCCGCGAGGATGGAGACCAGGATCAACAGGCCGCCCATGGTCGGGGTACCGATCTTTTCCAGGTGCGATTGCGGACCATCATCGCGAATACTCTGTTCGATTTGCTGCGTGCTCAACTGGCGTATCAAACGTGGTCCAATCAGAAAGGCGACAAACAGGGAGGTCAAAGTGCCCAGGATGGTACGCAGGGTGATGTACTGGAACACGTTAAAGCCGCTGTGAAACTGGGTCAGGTATTCGGCCAGCCAGGTCAGCATGTCAGCGATCCCCTGCCGTCAGCGCGGTGACGACCCGTTCCATCTGCATAGACCGCGAACCCTTGACCAGCACCGCGACATCATCGCTGAGTTCACTGCGCAGACAATCGATCAACGTTGCCAGGTCATCGAAATGCCGTGCGCCCGTGCCAAAGCCCTCGACCGCGGCCCGGCTCAGTTCGCCCAGCCCGTACAAACGCTCAATACCGGCCGCACGCGCCGCCTCGCCCATGTCGTGGTGCAGGCTGCGACCGGCGGCACCGAGTTCTCCCATGTCACCCAGCACCAGCCAGTGCCTGCCGTCCAGGGCGTCAAGCACGTCCATGCCCGCGCGCAACGAACCGGGGTTGGCGTTATAGCTGTCATCAAGAACACGGCAGCCCGAGGTGCCGGTCTTGATCTGTAGCCGTCCGGCAATGCCACTGAAGTTTTCCAGTCCCTTGCGGATGGTTTCCAGGTCAATATCGAGCGCGCTGGCACAGGCCGCGGCGGCCAGTGCATTTTGTACGTTATGTCGTCCCGGCAAGTTGAGCGTCACATTAACGCTGTCCCCCGCAATGCAAAGTTCAAAGGTATAACTGGCGTGCCCTGGCAACAGCCGGGCGTTGCGCGCCGCTACTGCCGCGGAGCCCGACAGACCGAAAGTGATTTGTTGGAACTGGCGGGTTTGTCCGAGCCAGTACTCGGCATAGTCGTCATCCAGGTTGATGATCGCCGTACCGTTCGCCCCAAGGCCGTGATAAATCTCGCCCTTGGCCCGCGCCACGCCCTCGACCGAACCAAAGCCTTCCAGGTGTGCCGGGGCGCACTGGGTGATCACGGCGACATCCGGTACGGCGGTGCGGCTCAGGGCATCGATTTCGCCGGGATGATTGGCACCCATCTCGATCACGGCAAAGTGATGTTCTTCACCGAGACCAAACAGGGTCAGGGGTACGCCGATATCGTTATTCAGGTTACCCCGCGTGCTGAGCACCGGACCGGAGAGGGACAGGATGGCGGCCACCAGTTCCTTGACCGTGGTCTTGCCATTGCTGCCGGTGATAGCCACCAGCGGAATTCTGAATTGCCGGCGCCAGGCGTTGGCCAGCCGGTTCATGGCGTGACGGCAATCATCGACGACGATGACCGGCACAGCCAGCGCCGGGCGTGTCTCTACCATGGCGGCGATGGCGCCGGCCTCCATGGCCTGCCCGATAAAGTCATGACCATCGTAACGATCACCTTTCAAGGCAATGAACAACTCACCGCCGTTGAGCGTGCGAGTGTCGGTGCTGCAACCGCGAAAGACACTGTCCTGTCCATGCAGCTGTCCTTCGACGCTTGCCGCTGCCTGTTGCAGTCCCATGCTGATCATCACCAGGCCTCCAGGCAGGCCCGCACCAGGCTGCGGTCGCTGAAGGGGTGGTACTTGCCCTTGATCAACTGGCTGGATTCGTGGCCCTTGCCGGCGACCAGCACGACGTCTTCCGGACCTGCCTGGCGAATGGCCGTGGTGATGGCGCTGCTGCGATCCGGTTCGATGGCGATATGCTGCTGTCGTTCGATGCCGCCCAGGATGTCGCGGATGATCGCCTCCGGGTCCTCGCCACGCGGGTTATCATTGGTCAGGATGATGTCGTCGGCATACTGTTCGGCGATGCGGCCCATTTCCGGGCGCTTGCCCGCATCCCGGTCACCACCGCAGCCGAACACGCAGATGAGCTTGCCGCGTACCAGCGGTTTCAGGCTGCGCAAGGCATTGTCCAGGGCGTCCGGGGTATGCGCGTAATCGACGATCACCAGCGGGTTGTCGGTGCCGCCGAACTTTTCCATGCGCCCGGGCACCGGCGGGCAGGCAGACAGACGCTGTATCGCCCCGGCAAGCGGCAGGCCGTAAAGACACATGGACGTCAGCGCGGCCAGCAGATTGGCGGCATTGAAGTTGCCCGACAGGCCGCTTTTCAACTCGGCCGCGCCCCAGGGCGTATCGACGGCCAGGGTCAGGCCGTAAAGGTCGTCTGACAGGATGCGGCCGATAATGCAGCGCTGCGGGTACTCCGCATCCGCCTTGCGCAGGCTGAAACCATAGACCGAATCATCGCGGCACAGCTGCCGCCAGATCTCGTGACCGGAAGGATCATCCAGGTTCAGGATACGATGAGTGACCGGATAATCGGTAAACAAGCGCCGCTTGGCATCGGCATAGGCCTCCCTGGATTTGTGATAGTCCAGATGGTCCCGCGCCAGGTTAGTGAGTATGGCGACGTCAAAATCGATTCCCTTAACTCGCTTCTGGACCAAACCGTGCGAAGACACTTCCATGACTGCGGAATCGCATCCGGCGGAGACCATGTCCGAAAGG
>JBFGPT010000168.1:0-4344 GCA_041564575.1 Gammaproteobacteria bacterium
ACATTCGCGATGCCGCCGATGTTGAGGATGATACGGGGATGGTCCGTCTGGAAATAGGCCTGGTGAAACAGCGGGGCAAACGGGGCGCCCTGTCCGCCGTTGGCGATGTCCATGCGGCGAAAGTCGGCCACGGTGGTGATGCCGGTGCGCGCGGCGATGACGTTCGGATCGCCGATCTGGACCGTGCAGGGTGGTTTAGAATCCGGGCTGTGCAGGACGGTCTGGCCGTGGCTGCCGATGGCGGCTATTTGAGATTTATCAATCTTGTTGCGATCAATGAGATCCAGTGCCGACCTGGCGAATAATTCGCCGATCGTGACATCCATCATCGCCACCTCACGAAGTGGCGTGTGGCCGTCAATGCCGCGCAGCGGTTCACGTATCGATTCCGGGACGGGGTATTCAAGAAAGTCGACCAGTTCGATGCGGTCCGCCTCAATGTTGACCAGCGCGGTGTCTACCGCGTCCATGCTGGTTCCCGAGATGAGGCCGATGTATAACACTGTCAGACCAGTGTCAGCGAGTGGTCACGGAGGGGCGGTTTTCCTTGTTCATGGCAATGAGTTCGGAGTGTTCTGCGTCGCCGGTACTGGCAAATTCCGTCTGCGACTTCAAAACATCCAGCCTGGCCAGCAAGGGCGAGGTCTGGGTAATGAATTCGTCCATGAGATCATCGGGAATACGCTGCGCTTTCGGCAGTTTGACCGTCAGTGGATTCCTGTGCACACCATGTACGCGAAATTCATAGTGTAAATGCGGTCCAGTGGCGAGCCCGGAACTGCCGACATAACCGATGATTTGTCCCTGCCTGACGCGGCCGCCGTTACGGATATTTTTGCCATAACGCGACAGGTGTGCATATAGCGTGCTGTAGGTGCCGCCATGCTTGATCTCAACGGTGCGGCCATATCCGCCCCGGGTGCCTCTGAAACTGATCACACCATCGCCGGTCGCCTTGATCGGCGTGCCCGTAGGGGCGGCGTAATCGACGCCCTTGTGTGCCCGGATCCTGTTCAGGACCGGGTGCTTGCGGCGCAGGTTGAAGCCTGAGCTGATGCGCGCAAACTTGACCGGGGTTCTCAGGAAGGCTTTGCGCATGCTGTGGCCGGTGTCCGCGTAATACTGACTGTCGCCGTTGTCATGCGTGAAACGCACAGCGCGGTAGGTCTTGCCCTGGTTGGTGAATTCCGCCGCCAGGATCGGTCCATCCTCGACTTTTACATCATCCTGGTAGTATTCCTCGTACATGACGCTGAAGCTGTCACCCTTGCGAATGTTCAGGGCGAAATCGATATCCCAGCCGTAAATCGTCACCAGTTGCATGATGACCTTGTCGGACAAACCCGCTTGCTGGCCGGCAAGATACAGTGAAGTGTTGATCGTGGCGCTCGAATACTTCGGGCGTTTCTCGAGCGCGACTTCTTCCAGCGCAACGGACATTTCCTTGCCGCGGTTGTCGACCACCAGCTTGCTGTCATAGTCGACCTGGTATTCCATCTGGCGCAACACCTGGTCGTCGATGTCAAAATGCAAGGTCTGCCCGGGCAGGATCTTTTTCAGCACACCGGCGTGTTCATTGGTGTGCATGATCTGGTGCAACAGGGCCGGGCTGAGGCCCAGGCGCTTGAAAATTCTGGCCACGCTGTCGCCCTTGCGCACCGTTTCAACAATCCAGTCAACGGCGGGTATTGCCTCTGGGACGGGTGCTTCCTGTAGCACATCGATTTCAGTGACGAAGGGTTGATCCGGGAACTCGACCTGCTGTGATTCGATGGCGGACGGTGAGGCCAGCGCCAGGGAATGCCTATCGGATGATTCTTCAGGCGTGGACTGGTGAGCAGCTGGTGTTATTGATTCGAAAACCGGTTGTGCGATTGTCAGCGGTGTCGTGATCGTAGCGTCCTGCGCTGACATGACAGGCTGCGCCGGTTTCGGCGCGGAATGCACTGTCAGAAAGCTTGCCCCGAGACCGGCAAGCGCGAGCGTCGCCAACCCCCAGTGAAGCCTGCGTCCCCCGGCAATCTTTGCCTTATAGTCTTGCTTTATATAGACTTTGTAAGTCACGGTGTTTGCTTAAAATTGTTTGACGTAACATAGCCATAACCACCAGATTCGTCAACGAAATTTGCCGTAAAAAACAAAAATCTTGAACGGTTCCACGCAGAAAAGTCCCACATGGCAACAATAGACAGTGCACTTGACCTCATCCGGCGTGGCGCCGATGAAATCCTGCTCGAGGTCGATCTGGCAAAAAAACTGAAAAAGGGCCGGCCGCTGCGAATCAAGGCGGGGTTTGACCCTACGGCCCCGGATCTGCATCTCGGCCATGCGGTACTGATCAACAAGATGCGCCAGTTCCAGGACCTTGGTCATGAAGTAATCTTCCTGATCGGTGATTTTACCGGCATGATCGGCGATCCTACGGGAAAAAGTGCCACCAGGCCACCGTTAACCCGTGATGACGTTATCGACAATGCCCGCACGTATGAGCAGCAGATCTTCAAGATCCTGGATCCGGAAAAAACCCTGATCATGTTCAATTCCAGCTGGATGAACGACATGGATGCCGCGGATCTGATCCAGCTGGCGGCAAAGCACACCGTGGCCCGTATGCTGGAGCGTGACGATTTCAACAAGCGCTACAGTGCCAACCAGCCCATTGCCATACATGAATTTCTTTATCCCCTGGTGCAGGCCTATGATTCAGTGGCGCTCAAGGCGGACGTCGAGCTTGGCGGGACTGATCAAAAATTCAACCTGCTGGTCGGGCGCCAGATGCAGGAGGCCTACGGGCAGGAACCGCAGGTAGTGTTGACCATGCCTATCCTGGAGGGGCTGGACGGCGCGCAGAAGATGTCAAAATCGCTGGACAATTACATCGGGATCAATGAACCGCCGCAGGAAATGTTCGGCAAGATCATGAGTATCTCCGATGATCTGATGTGGCGCTATTTTGAGCTCTTAAGTTTCAAACCGCTGTCCGAGATCGATGATTACAAGAAAGAAATCTCGGACGGGGGCAATCCCCGGGACGTGAAAATGCGGCTTGCCGAAGAAATCATCGGCCGGTTTCATGACGAGGCGGCGGCCAGGCAGGCCCGCGAAGATTTTATCAACCGTTTTCGTCACGGGGCCATCCCGGATGACATGCCGGAACTGGTGCTGGAGTCCACCGATGAGGGGTTGCCGATAGTCCAGATCCTGAAAAAATCCGGACTGACCAGCAGTACTTCCGAGGCCTTTCGCATGATCAGACAGGGGGCGGTGAAGGTCGACGGTGAAAAAATCAGCGATCGGGAAATCATTCTCGCCGGCGGCGGCACCTACGTCGTCCAGGTTGGCAAGCGTAAATTCAGCAGGATCACCATCAAAAGCGCTTAGCCCTCAAAGGGGAATTCACACGGGGGCGACAGGTTCGGTCTCGCTCATGACCCCGCGTTGGCATCGAGCCAAACGCAGGTCGGCCAGCCTGGAACAGGCTGCCGAATCAACGGTTACCTGGTTATATTAAATAAAACAAAGAGTTACATATTTAACCAGTATTTATCCAGTATTTAAACAGGCACATACCAGTGCCATACCCGGTTTGGATCGATCCCGTAACGCTATGCGTTTTTGGCGTGTTCCTCTGGCGGTTTCCGGCGGGATACGGTATTCAAGAAATGCCATTTGCGCATTAAAATGACACCCTGCACAGCACCGCTCATCAGGCCCTGAAAATGCCCAACAAAAACCGGTTAAAATCAATAAATTCATGGAGTTAAAAAAAGATTAAAAAAACCGTAAAGATTGGTTGACCGGACCCTTTCCAAGTGTATAATCCCCTCCCTCTGTTCGGGGTCCCCCGGACCTGTTCTTTAAAAATCTGATCAAGAAATACGTGTGGGCGTTTGCGTCATTGGCTTGTGAAACCCAAAGAAACATCGATGGGATCAGGTCTTGACGTAACGTCAATGACAGTGACCATCGAGCCAAGATTTGCAGCCTCAAGCTGCTATCAAGCTTAAACTGAAGAGTTTGATCCTGGCTCAGATTGAACGCTGGCGGCATGCCTAACACATGCAAGTCGAACGGTAACGACGGAAATGATCTCTTCGGGGTGAAATTCCGGGCGACGAGTGGCGGACGGGTGAGTAATGCTTAGGAATCTGCCCAGTAGCGGGGGACAACTCGGGGAAACTCGAGCTAATACCGCATACGCCCTTCGGGGGAAAGCAGGGGATCTTCGGACCTTGCACTATTGGATGAGCCTAAGTCGGATTAGTTTGTTGGTGGGGTAACGGCCTACCAAGGCGATGATCAGTAGCCGGCCTGAGAGGGTGAACGGTCACACTGGAACTGAGA
>JBFGPT010000169.1:0-4311 GCA_041564575.1 Gammaproteobacteria bacterium
CTCGGCGCCGCCGGCGCTGTACAAACAGCGGCTCTCGTGCTCGTCCAGGGCATAAATCCGCTCGATGATGGACGCACTCACGAGCGCTCCGCTTTCCAGCAGCGCCAGCCGGGTAACAGCGGGAAATACAGGCCCAGCATGATCGGCCGGTCATCCAGCGATTGCATGATGGCCGCGTATTTTTGCAGTTGATCGCGGTAGCGTTCCTGTTCGCGATCCAGGAAGGTCTCGATGTCAGGGGCTTCATGACGGCCGGATTTGTAATCGATGATCCAGCGGGTGTCCTCCTCGTCGACAAAGGTGCGATCAATGCGTACGCGAATAACGCGGTTCTCGAACAGGCCGGTCAGGGCGAACTCGTTGCGCGCCTCGCGGTGATCGTCGCTGAGCAACCAGCGTCCGCGATCATCTTCGAGCAGACTGTGCAATGCCCGGGCCACGTCGGCACAGGCGCCGTCTACATCATCCGCCTTGACCCCGAGCTGCAGCAACTGCGCTGCAATCCAGGGCCCGGCGTCCTGTACGCGCTGGCGGTCCCAGGTGCCGATACCGTCCTCGGCGATCTGCAACAGACAGCGATGCAACACCGATCCGGTATGCTTGATGGTCTCGCCCGCCCATTCGAACTCGATGTCATCGGGCCGGGCCTGATCGGGACCCGCAAGGGACTTGCCGTGCCAGTTCAGCGACGGCGGCATGGTCGGTAGCGACCAGCCGGCCTCGAATCGTTTCCAGTATGGATCGATCACGACTATCTCCCCAGGTGCCTCGCCATTCGCTCCGGCCAGGGCCGCGCTGTATTCCGCTTCCAGCACCGGCCAAAGCTTGTCCAGGAATGACCCGCGGGCCGGCGCGCAGCTGCCGTCGCGCTCACTGACCCTGACGTGGCCGAACAGGCTCAGCGATTTTTTCGCCCGGGTAATGGCCACGTACAACAAACGGATAGCCTCGTGGGCCTGCCGCGTCTTTTCCACGCCTTTCACGTATTCATAAATCCGCGCCTCCTGCCGACCGGTTTCACGGATCGGCGCCAGTATCAGATCCGGCCCCTGTTCGTGCTGGGGCAGTTGCATCCAGAGCAGCAACTCGGACGCGCCACGTTGCGTCATGCGGCCCAGGCCGGGCAGCAGCACATGATCGAATTCCAGTCCCTTGGCCTTGTGGATAGTCATCAATTGCACCGGGTTGTCCGCCACTGGTGCCGGCGTGGCGAACAGCTCGGCGATATCCTCGATAAACCCGTCGAGGTCCTCGACCTGTTCCGCCAGGCCAATCCCGGCCAGGGCCTCAAGCACGGTCAACACGTTTTCCAGCTCATGCCGGCCTCTTAACAGGGCCGGTCCACCAAGCTGCACCCAGGCGGATTCGATCGCCCGGTAAAACCCGTGCCGGCGGCGCAATGCCAGGGCCATGGTCAGCACGTCTTTGAACCGTTGCAGCCGGCGCGCGGTGTCACTGTCCAGTCCGGATAGCAGGGCCGGATCGTGCAGACAGTCCCACAGGGTGCGGCGCGGATCCGCCCCGGCCAGGGTCAACAGGGCATCGAGTTTCAATCCGCACCAGGGCGCCCGCAGGATGGCCAGCCAGGCGGTGCGATCTGCCGGGTGCGCCATGGCGCGTATCAGGGCCAGCAGGTCCTGGATCTCCGGGCGCAGCTTCAGGCTCTCGATATCGATCGCGTTGAAACCGATCCCGGCATCGCGCAAGGCGGGCACGATGTCCTGTAAATGCCGACGGCTGCGCACCAGGATGGCCACGCTGCCGTGGGGGTCGTCGGCACGCAGGGAGTGCAGTTGCCGCACCAGCCGTTGCGCCTCGTCCTGGCCACCGTTGTGAAACCCGGGTGACACCGTGACGGAGTGCAGCGGTTGTATATTATGGTAGGCCGTCGACGGCTCGAAGCCGACGGCGCCGCTGGTGATGTCTTCCACCGGCGGCATCAGGGGTTCGAAACAGCGGTTCACCCATTCGACCAGGCCCGGCTGGGAACGAAAATTGGTGTGGATCGTCAGGGTCTCCAGGCCGACCTGGCCAAGCCGTTTATGTTTCCAGGTATTCAGAAAGATACCGACCTCGGCCTCCCGGAACCGGTAAATCGATTGCATCGGATCGCCGACCAGGAACAGCGTATGCCCGTCATCGCCCGACCAGCCCTCGGTCAGCCGCTCCAGCAACAACGATTGGTTGACGGAGATGTCCTGGTATTCATCGACCAGCAGGTGCCCGATGCGGTAATCCAGCGCCAGCGCCACCTCTGACGGCGCCTCCGCGTTGCCCAGCGCCGCCATGGCCGCATGCGCCACACCGGTGAAATCCATCTGGTTTTTTTCCGCGAACTTGACGCGCAACTGGCCTTCGGCCAGGGTCAAAAGGCAACACAGTGCGCCGACCACTTCCCATTCTTCATCGGCGTAATGCGGCGGCGGCAGTTCGCGTACCGCTTGCAAGGTTTCACGTAAGGCGGGTACCTCGCCAAGCCGCTGGATCACAGCCATGCAGCGTTGCTTCATTTGCCGATGCAGTTCGGCCTGCGCCGGACTGCCCTGGGCCGGCGGAAAGCCGTTTCGTTTATCAAGCTTTTGACGCCAATCGCCGCGCGCGGTCAACAGCAATTCAGCGAGACCCAGCCAGGCGGCAATATCCTCCGGTTCGACGCCCGGATAAGCGCTGATTTCTTGGCATGCCATCGTCGCGTGACCGGGGTTATCCGCGTGCAGCTTGCCGGCCGCGAAGGCCGCGACCTCACACAGGTCCTGTTCGAGGCCGGACGGCATCAGCGCGCACAACTGTCCGAGCTTTTCACTGATCACGAATTGCATGGCAAACTCCAGCTCCTCGCGCTGGTGTTCCTTGACCACGTGCCGTAACCATTGGTCGCGTTTGGCCAGCATGTTGACCAGTAGTTGCTTGACCCGTGGCATGTCATTGTCGAGATGGATCAGCAAGCGGGCGATGCTGTCCGACCAGTGCGCCGCGCTGTCCAGTTCCGCCAGCGTGTTGTCCGCCGCCGCCTCGAATAACGCCGTGGCGTCATCCACGGTTTCCGGTGGCGCACCCAGCCCCGAGAGGACCGGCAGTTGCCGGGTCAGGCCCGCGCACAGGGCGTCGATGGTCTGGATCTTCAAGCGCGCCGGGTTGTGCATTAACTGCCAATCCAGTTCGTCATCCCGGTCGAGGGCGGCCCGGGCCAGTTGCCAGCGTTGCCGCGCATGGCCGCTATCCGGTTGGTCTTCGTGCGCGGCCATTTCCAGGGCCTGCAACACGCGATTTTGCATCTCGGCAGCCGCCTTGCGGGTAAAAGTGATGGCAACGATTTCCTCCGGCGTCTCCACACGCGACAACAGGCGCAGGAAACGCTGGATCAACAGTTCGGTTTTACCGGAACCGGCCGGTGCCCGGACGATGCAGGAGATGCTCGCATCGATGGCCCGGTGCCGCTGGATTTGATCGGGGATGACGCTAGTCATCCGTCTCACCGTGGGTCAAGGTGGCGGCCTTTTCATGGATACGGCAGAGCGGGTGTAAATCACATGTGCGGCAACTGGTGTTGTCGCGTGGTGCAACCGTGGCCTCGCCCTCGATGTACGACCGGCCAAGTTGTTGCAGGACCTCGCGCCAGTCTGCCAGCTTGTCTTGCCATGCGGTTTCGGTGACGACCTTGCCCGGTAACAGGCCATCTTCCTGCGCCAGCCCGATATACTGCATGTCACCGGTGCGCAGGCTTGCGTATACCAGCGCGGCCAGTTCCCCTTCAGCCGTCACCGCGTACAAGGGCAGTTGCGGGTCACGGGGACGCTCGGTTTCCCAGTCGCCGGGATTTACCAGCCCGGTCTTGTAATCGATGATCACCAGGCGGCCATCCGCGAGGGCATCGACCCGGTCGAGCCGCAGGCGCAGCGTGATACCGGCAAAGCTGATATGACGGCCTTTCTCCGTGGCGGCCACGGTAAAGGGCGGCCGTTGCAGGTCCACCAGCAGCCCGTCATTGACCAGCCGCACCAGGCGCTGTTCTTCCAGCGCGCGGAAGCGGGCCGTGAAACTCACCGGCCGGGCCCGCGCCAGCGGTTCGACGGCGGCGCTGACCGCCGCCTGGATATAGTCCTGCAGGACCGCAGCGGCCGTGGTTTTTAGCTGCTTCGAGTCATGCAGACGATCCCAGATATTCTGCAAGGCCCGATGCAGCAAGGAACCCCGGTCCCGGGGACTGAGACCTATCTCCACCGCTTCGATAGCGCTGGCATGCAGGCGGTGATTCGCATAGGCGCGGAACGGGCACAAGGCCTGATCCTTGAACACGGAAGACCCGGCTAC
>JBFGPT010000170.1:0-4300 GCA_041564575.1 Gammaproteobacteria bacterium
CACCGTTTCGATTGAAAAGGTCGAGAAGGTTGTGAAGGCGCCGAGCAAACCGATGATCAAACCCGCGCGCCAGGCAATATTGCTGTCCATCCGTTCCAGTAACAGGACGTAAACGACCCCCATCAACAATGAACCGCTGAGATTCACGGCCAGCGTGCCGTAGGGAAATCCCCTGCCCAGCCAGTGATGCACGCCGCTGGATACCGCGTAACGCAACACCGCACCGGCGGCGCCACCCACGGCAATATAAAGGTAATTCATCATCAGGCACGTAGAATACAGAAGACCTTACAGCGAATACAGTCCCCGGCAATGTAGGCCCGGCAGGTTGTAGCGCCGTTATTTGTTGCCGGCTTTTTCATCCAGTGCGCGCAGCCGCTCCAGTTTCTCGCGGATCCTGATCTCCAGGCCCCGGTCCACGGGACGATAATAGCGCCGTCCCCGCAGCTGTTCCGGAAAGTAGTTTTCGCCGGCGGCATAGGCCTCCGGTTCATCGTGGGCATAACGGTAGTCCTTGCCGTAATCCAGCGCCTTCATCAGTTTTGTCGGCGCGTTGCGCAAATGCACCGGCACCTCCAGGGATCCGCCATTGCGTGCATCCTGCATGGCGGCGTTGAAGGCCGTATACACGGCATTGCTCTTGGCGGCGCAGGCCAGGTAGACCAGCGCCTGGGCAATCGTCAGTTCACCTTCCGGGGAACCCAGCCGTTGCATGGCCTCCCAGGCATCGAGCGCGTTTTGCAACTCACGGGGATCGGCGTTGCCGATATCCTCGGAGGCAATGCGCACCACGCGCCGGGCGATATACAAGGGGTCGCAGCCGCCATCCAGCATACGGCTGAACCAGTACAGCGCGGCATCCGGGTCTGATCCGCGCACCGACTTGTGCAGGGCGGAGATCTGGTCGTAAAAGGCCTCGCCGCCCTTGTCGAAGCGACGCTGGCCGCCGCCGGACAGGATCTCGAGCAACAGCGCCTCGCCGATTTCATCACCGGCGGCGAGGTCGGCGGCAATCTCCAGGAAATTCAGCGCGCGCCGGGCATCACCATCGACCGCCCCGGCCAGCGTTTCCAGCACATGGTTCTCCACCTGCAAGCCCCGGTGCCCGAGTCCATGATCTTCGTCCGCAAGCGCGCGCTTGAGGATATCGATAATGGCCACAGCCTCCAGGCTTTTCAGCACATAGACGCGCACGCGTGACAGCAGGGCATTATTGAGTTCAAACGAGGGATTCTCGGTGGTGGCGCCGATGAAGGTCACGGTGCCGTTTTCGACATGCGGCAAAAACGCGTCCTGTTGCGACTTGTTGAAACGGTGCACCTCGTCGATAAACAGCACGGTGTCCCTGCGGTAAACCTGGCGGTATTGCCGGGCCTGTTCGATGGCCTCGCGGATATCCTTGACGCCGCCGAGCACCGCGGACAGGGTCAGGAACTGGGCATCGCATTGACCGGCGATGATCCGTGCGAGGGTCGTCTTGCCGGTACCCGGCGGCCCCCAGAACACCATCGAATGCAACTGGCCCTGCTCGATGGCCTGGCGCAGGGGTTTACCGGGTCCGAGGATATGTTCCTGGCCGAGGTAATCCGCCAGGATTTCGGGTCGCATCCTGTCAGCCAGTGGCCGGTAGTCCTGCTGGCTGGTCATGCGATCATCGGTTCAGGGCGCGGGGTTCGTCTGGCGATCGACAATGATGTCGACATTGTTCGGCACGGCAAACTCGAAACTGCCGGCGTCTACGGCGACATTACGCACCGGGTTCTTGAAATTCACGCGCGTGATCTGGCCGAGGTTGTCATACATCACCATCAGGAACAGTTTATCGCCATGAAAACCGATATGAATACTGTGGAACTGGTTTTCACTGTTTCTGGGCTGTAACTCGTACATATTGATACCTTCAATCACACCCAGGTTCTTGACGATGTAATGCGCATGCAGGTCTTCACTGCCACTGAGGATAGCTGCCGGTGTCGTGTTGATGGTGGCGGAAACGTCCCTGATAGTGACCTGTTCCAGGTCCTCATCGTAGATCCAGAGGGTTTTGCCATTGGTGATGATGGATTGCACGTAAGGTGATTGGTAACCCCAGTAGAATTTACCGGGGTTCTGCATACGCAAAACCCCGGCAGCCTCTTCCAGAACGTTACCCTTGGTGCCAATCAGTGTCTGGGTAAAGCCGGATTCAAGCGTATCCAGCCCGGTTAAAAAAGAGTTTAGCGGATCCGGCGCGTCATCGCCGCGTGCCGGCAACGACACGAGCAGAAACAACATGCTCGAGATGATTCCGGTCAGCCATTGTCCGGACAGCGTCTGTCTTGTCACTATAAAAATACCTGTGTTCGTTGATTAATCCACCGGTGGCGGCGGAGCCGCAAGTATCTCACGACTGCCGTTGGATTCCAGCGGTCCTACCAGGCCACTGTTTTCCATCTCCTCGACGATGCGCGCCGCACGATTGTAGCCAATCTTCAGGCGCCTCTGAATGTAGGAAATCGAGGCCTTGCGTGACTCGGTAACGATTTTGACCGCCTCGTCGTACAAAGGGTCCATGTCCTCGCTGGGGGTTTCCAGCCCGGGAATGGCCTCGGCACCGCCCTCTTCCGGGCCGCGGACGATTTCCTCGTGATAATCGGGCTCGCCCTCACCCTTGATGCTGTCGACGACATTGTGGACCTCGTGATCGGCGACGAAGGCGCCGTGCACACGTTCCGGAATGCTGGTGCCCGGCGACATGAACAGCATGTCGCCGTGTCCGAGCAGGTTCTCCGCGCCCATCTGGTCGAGGATGGTGCGGGAATCGACCTTGGAGGACACCTGGAAGGCGATGCGCGCCGGGATATTGGCCTTGATCAGGCCGGTGATGACATCCACCGAGGGCCGCTGGGTCGCGACGATGAGATGGATGCCCGCGGCCCGCGCCTTTTGCGCCAGCCGCGCGATCAGTTCCTCGACCTTTTTGCCGACCGTCATCATCATATCGGCAAGTTCGTCAATGATGACGACGATGGACGGCAGTTCATCCAGCACCGGCACCTCGTCATCCTCGCTGATCCGTTGATAGAGGGGATCGGGGATCGGCTGCTTGTTGCGCTTCGCCTCGGCGATTTTCTTGTTGTAGCCGGCCAGGTTGCGCACGCCCAGCGTCGCCATCAGCTTGTAGCGTCGCTCCATCTCGGCAACGCTCCAGCGCAGCGCGTTGGCGGCCTCTTTCATATCGGTGACCACCGGCGCCAGCAGGTGCGGGATGCCTTCATAGACGGATAACTCCAGCATCTTCGGATCGATCATGATCATGCGCACGTCGCGCGCCATGGCCTTGTAGAGAATGCTGAGGATCATGGCATTGAGGGCTACGGATTTGCCCGACCCGGTGGTGCCGGCCACCAGCAGGTGCGGCATCTTGACAAGGTCGGTGACCACCGGTTTGCCGCTGATGTCCTTGCCCAGCGCCAGGGCCAGCCCGGACTTGACGCTTTCATACTCCCTGGAGTTGAGGATTTCACCGAGGGTCACCAGATCCCGGTGTTCGTTCGGGATCTCCAGGCCGATGACCGACTTGCCGGGGATGACCTCGACCACCCGGACACTGACCACGGACAGCGAGCGGGCCAGGTCCTTGGACAGGTTGACGACCTTGCTGACCTTGACGCCCGGCGCCGGCTCCAGTTCGAAGCGGGTCACGACCGGCCCCGGGTGTACGGCAACCACCTGCACCTCGACACCGAAATCATTCAGTTTCAATTCCACCGTGCGCGACATGGCCGCCAGCGATTCCCTGGAATATTGGCCGCGGGAAATGGCGGGACCGTCAAGCAGGTTCAGCGTCGGCAGGATGGAGTCCGGCGGCGGTTCAAACAGATGTTCCTGCTTTTCCGCCTCGGCGCGCTTGCTGGGTTCGAAGGCGGTGATCTTGGGCTCCGAGATCAAAACCGGTTCGCGCTCGACATGCTTCTCCTGTGCCTCGCGCACAACTTCCTCGCGTTCGCGTTTCGCCTGGCGGCCCTGCGACTGCACCTTGAACTCGTTGATGTAATTGCGCGCCATGCCCAGCCACAACAGGGTGCGGTTACCCACCAGGTCCATCAGCCGCAGCCAGGAAAATCCGCTGTACATGGTGATGCCGGTGAGGAAGAAAAACAGTAACAGCAGCGTACCACCGGCATGGCCGCCCAGTGAGTACACCACGGAACCGAAGGCATCACCGAGTATGCCGCCGGCGCCACGGACCTCATGCGGCAGGGCCAGGCCAGCCCGGACATGGCCCCAGGCCAGGGCACATCCACCGAGAAAGGTCATG
>JBFGPT010000171.1:0-4269 GCA_041564575.1 Gammaproteobacteria bacterium
CTGGACGCGGGCAAGCTCCATGCGCAAGAGCCCCTCGCGCGAATGGCCGTGACACAGGGCGATAGCCAGGGCATCGGCGGCATCGGTCGCCGGCACCTCGGACAGGCATAACAGGACCTTGATCATGTGCTGTACCTGTTGCTTGCCGGCATGGCCGCGGCCGACCGTGGCCTGCTTGACCTGGTTGGGCATGTATTCAAATACAGGCAGCGCCTGCCGCGCGCAGGCCGTGATCGCCGCGCCCCGCGCCTGTCCGAGTTTCAGCGCCGAGTCGGCATTGCGGTGCATGAAGACCTGTTCGATGGCGACCTCGACCGGTTTGAATTCCTCGATCAGTTGCGTGATACCGTCGTGAATGAAACGGAGCTTGGCGGCGATGTCAGCGCCGCTGACATGCAGGATACCGTTGTCGATGTGCCGGGAATGATTGCCCTCAACGTCAATAACCCCGTAACCCGTGTGAATGGATCCAGGATCGATGCCGAGTATACGTATCATGCCGGGGCTGATGCAGCCGATGTATCTGTTGTAGCGGTATGATTCAGGGTCTTGCCGCGGATGTAAAGCATCAGTTCAGGGCATCCAGCACTTCATCGGGGATGTCGGCGTTGGAATACACCCTTTGCACGTCATCCAGGTCCTCCAGCATTTCCAGCAGCCTTATCATGGTCTGGGCGCCATCGGTGTCGAGCGTGGTCGAGGTTGAGGCGCGCATGGTGATCTCGGCGGACTCCGGCGAGTGGCCGGCCTTGACCAGGCTTTCCTTGACGTCGAGAAAACTGTCGGGGTCGGTCAGGATATCGATGGAACCGTCGTCATTATTGATTACGTCTTCCGCGCCGGCCTCCAGCGCCGCCTCCATCAGCGCCTCTTCTTCAATACCGGCGGGGTAAGACAGCTGTCCCACCTTGCTGAACAGGTAGGCAACCGAGCCATCCGTGCCGAGATTGCCACCGAACTTGCTGAAGGCATGCCGCACCTCGGCCACGGTACGATTGCGGTTGTCGGTCATGGTATCGACCATGACGGCGACGCCACCGGGTCCGTAGCCCTCGTAGCGGATTTCGTCGACATTGCCACCGTCCTCGCCACCGGCACCGCGTTTGATGGCGCGGTCGATGGTATCGCGGGTCATGTTATTGGACAGGGCGTTGTCGACCGCGGCGCGCAGCCGCGGGTTGGCGGAGGCATCACCACCGCCCAGTCTGGCGGCCACGGTGATTTCCCGGATCAGCTTGGTGAATAATTTGCCGCGTTTGGCGTCCTGCCGGCCCTTGCGGTGTTGAATATTGGCCCATTTACTGTGTCCAGCCATGTGACATGCAACCTCTGAAAACCCGAGCGGATTCTATCACTACCGCGCTCCCCTCCCAAACCGGCGACTTAAAGTTTTGCCATGCCCGGCCGCTGATCTTTCAGGTTTCCAGGGTTATACAAATCATGCGCAAGATCACTACCAGCCTGCTCCTGCTCTGCCTCGCCCAGGCGGTCCCGGCGGAGACGCAATCCCCGTTCAATTCAGTCTTTCAGACGCGCGAGTTGCAGCGCCTGCAGTTTTACCGGCACAAGGCCATGCAAGGCGATGCTCACGCACAGTTCAGGGTTGGCTGGGCCTATGAAACGGGCGACGGACTGCCGCAGGATGCCAATGCCGCGACACGCTGGTATCAACGCGCGGCCCGCCAGGGGCATATGAATGCGCGTCTGAACCTGGCGGTCATGGATCCGGATCTGACGCTGGATCCTGCCGAGCAGGCCTTTGTCGCGCTGTACCAGCGCGGTCAGGCCGGTGATAGCGAGGCGCGCCGGGCGGCGGCGCGGCAGGCGGTCGCCGGTGGATATACCCGGCCGGAATTGCGTCAGATATTCCTGTGGTTACAGGATCTGGCACGTGGGAACGACAGCGAAAGCCAGCACCTGCTTGGCACATTCTACATTCAGGGCCGTGGCGTGCCGCAGAATTTCGTGCGCGCCTATTCCTGGTTTTCCATGGCCGCTGCCGCGGGCTATGCCCCCGCCGTGGCCAGCCGCGACGCGGTGGCACAGCTCATGTCAGCATCACAGCTGGAACAGGGCCAGGCCTTGTCGATGGAATACTACGAAAACAGTCTCAAGGCGGTGGACCACCCACTGTCACCGTCCTTGGACAGGAATGGCAACGTCAGTCAGGTGGACGATTAGAAACGGCGTCAGCCGGGCGCCAGACGCTGTCTGTCAGGCGTCACCCGTGCCGTAGATACGCTGTTTGTTGGCGGCGGCAAAATCCAGCAGGCGCGTGATCGGGCGTCTGGCCTTGTCGATGATGTCAGCATCCAGCAGGATCTCGTTGCGGCCGTCGCGCAAGGTGGCGGCCAGATTGCGCAGTCCATTCATCGCCATCCACGGGCAGTGCGCGCAGCTCTTGCAGGTCGCGCCCTTGCCGGCGGTCGGCGCCTCGATGAATTCCTTGCCCGGCGCGGCTTCCTGCATCTTGTGAAAGATGCCCTTGTCGGTGGCGACGATGAACTGCTTTTCAGGCAGCGTTTTTGCGGCCTTGATGATGGCCGTGGTGGAGCCAACCACATCGGCGATTTCGATAACGCTGGGCGGCGACTCCGGGTGTACCAGAACCCTGGCCCGGGGATAGCGGGCCTTCAGCTCGAGTAATTCCCGGCCCTTGAACTCTTCGTGAACGATACAACTGCCCTGCCAGATCAACATGTCCGCGCCGGTCTGTTCTGCCACGTACTCGCCGAGATATTTGTCCGGCGCCCAGATGATCTTCTCACTCTGCGCCTTGAGATGATTCACGACCTCCACGGCGCTGCCGGAGGTGACCATCCAGTCCGCGCGGGCCTTGACCGCTGCGCTGGTGTTGGCATAGACCACTACGGTGCGATCCGGGTGGGCATCGCAGAAGGCGCCGAACTCGTCTGCCGGGCAACCCAGGTCCAGCGAACAGTCGGCCTGCAGCGTCGGCATCAACACGGTCTTTTCCGGGTTCAGGATCTTGGCGGTCTCACCCATGAAGCGGACACCGCACACCACCAGCGTCGAGGCCGGGTGATCATGGCCGAAGCGCGCCATGTCGAGCGAATCCGACACATAGCCGCCGGTCTGGTCGGCCAGTTGCTGCAATTCCGCGTCCACGTAGTAATGCGCCACCAGCACCGCATCGCGTTCTTTCAGAAGTTGCCTGATCTCGCGGCGTAATTCCTGCCGTTCCTGGTCTTCCAGGACCTCCTCCACGGTGTCGGGGATCTGATCGACGCGCAGGCGATGGTCAACAAGCTTCTCGGTGACTGTGCTCATAGTGCTCACCCGTTATTTGACAATTTGGACAGAGTCCGGTGACTTGGCCCGGTACAGCCGGGCCGGCCGGTGGCCGCCGTTGCGGCGTACTTCATCGGTCTCGACCAGACAGTCGTAAGTGCGCAGGCGCTTGCGAAAGTTGCGCTTGTCCAGCGATGCATCGAGGATGGTTTCGTACACGCTTTGCAATTCGCTGAGCGTGAATTTCTCCGGCATGAATTTCAGGGCGATGGTCGAGTAGCCGAGTTTCGAGGCGACGCGCTGGCGGGCCTTGTCGATGATCTGATTGTGATCGAAGGCCAGCGGCGGCAGATCGCGAGCATCGAACCACTCCACGGCCCGGGCATCGGAGGCGGCCCGGACCTGAATACCGGTGGACGGTGCCAGCGCATAATAGGCTACGGTGATGACGCGCTCGCGCGGATCACGCCCGGGCCGGCCAAAGGTATAGAGCTGTTCCAGGTAGACACCGGTGACCCCGGTTTCCTCGCGCAATTCACGCAGTGCCCCGGCCTCCAGGTCCTCGTCGATATCGAGAAAGCCACCGGGCAGCGCCCAGGTGTTTTCGAAAGGCGGGTTGGCACGGCGCACCAGCAGGACCTTGAGACGCTCATCAAGCAGGCCGAACAGCACTACGTCGGTGGTGACGGCGGGGTGTGGATAGTCATACTGATAAGGCATACGCTTACTTAGTGTAGATGTTACACGACAACATAGTGTCATAATAACACGAAGTCAAGTCAGAGATTTATATCCACGATATTATAGTGGATATAATGATAGTGAAAGCTTACTCAGGCTTGCCGGTCTTGGTTGTTTTAATCCCCAGTTCGCGTAATTGCTTGTGCGAGGCCGGCGACGGTGCCGAGGTCAGCAGGCAACTCGCGGTCTGGGTTTTGGGGAAGGCGATGACGTCCCGGATAGTGTCGGCACCGGCCATCAACATGACGATGCGGTCCAGGCCGAAGGCGATGCCGC
>JBFGPT010000172.1:0-4252 GCA_041564575.1 Gammaproteobacteria bacterium
GGATATCACCGGTGTTGGTTACCGGGCCCAGGCTCAGGGCAAGGTTCTGAACCTGACGCTGGGATTTTCACATCCGGTCAACTACGAGATTCCGGAAGGCATTACTATCGAAACACCGAGCCAGACGGAAATCGTTATCAAGGGTATCGACAAACAAAAGGTCGGACAGGTCGCGGCAGAAATCCGCAGTTATCGGCCGCCGGAACCCTACAAGGGCAAGGGTGTACGTTATTCCGACGAACGCATTGTTCGTAAGGAAGCCAAAAAGAGCTAGATGAATATGAACAAGAAGCAGGCAAGACTCAGAAGGGCAAGAAAAACACGCGCAAGGATCCGCGAACTGAAGGTGAACCGTCTGTGTGTGTTCCGGACGCCGCGTCACCTGTATGCGCAGATTATATCGCCGGATTCATCCAGCGTATTGGCCAGCGCATCCACGGTCGACAAGGAAATCAAGTCTCAGGTCAAGAGTACCGGTAATGTGGAAGCTGCCAGCGTAGTTGGCAAGGTACTGGCGGAACGCGCCAAGGCAGCAGGCATTACCAGCGTGGCCTTCGATCGTTCCGGCTTCAAATACCACGGCCGGATCAAGGCGATGGCCGAATCGGCCCGTGAAAACGGCATTGAATTCTGACAGGTGAAAATATGGCTGTAGCTGAAACATATTCAAGCGGTTCCGATCTTCTGGAAAAACTGGTTTCGGTCAATCGCGTTGCCAAGGTGGTCAAGGGTGGCCGCCAGTTCGGTTTCGCCGCGCTGGTGGTAGTCGGTGACGGTAATGGACGCGTTGGATTCGGCCGGGGCAAGGCCCGCGAAGTGCCAATCGCAATACAGAAAGCCATGGAGAGCGCACGCCGCAGCATGGTATCCGTACCGCTCAATGGTGAAACCATCCACTACGCAATTACCGCAAATCACGGCGCCGCCAAGGTCTACATGCAACCTGCCTCCGAGGGTACCGGTATCATCGCCGGCGGCCCGATGCGTGCCGTCTTCGAGGTGCTGGGTGTACACAACATTCTGGCCAAGTCGATCGGATCTCCGAATCCGATCAACGTGGTGCAGGCGACCATCAAGGGTCTGGCCGATACGACTTCCCCGGAACATCTCGCTGCGAAGCGCGGTAAAACCGTCGAGGAGATAATGTCCTGATCATGGCTACGAGCAAGAACAAGGAAATCAAGGTGACTCTCAAAAAGAGTCTTATCAAGCGCCTGGCATCGCACCAGGCCTGTGTCACTGGTCTGGGCCTGCGCCGCATTGGTCAGACGGTGACGGTCGCGGATACCAAAGAAAACCGCGGCATGATCAACAAGGTGTCGTACCTTCTGGCAGTTGAGGAAAACTAGATGAGACTCAATACACTGAAACCGGCTGACGGTTCGCACAAACCAGGCAAGCGTGTCGGCCGCGGAATCGGCTCGGGTGATGGCAAGACCGCAGGACGTGGTCACAAGGGTCAGAAGTCCCGTTCCGGCGGCTATCACAAGGTGGGTTTCGAAGGTGGCCAGATGCCCTTGCAACGCCGCCTGCCCAAGGTGGGTTTCCATTCGATCATGGACCGGCAGACCGCGAAGATTCGCCTGCACGAGTTGAACAACGTCGAGGGCGATACAGTGGACTTACAGGCTTTGCAAAAGGCAAGCCTAATCTCGAAAAACATCAAGCGAGCAAGAGTGTTCGCTTCCGGTGAAATCAAGCGCGCCGTCACCGTCAAGGGTATTACGGTTACCAAGGGCGCACGGGCTGCTATCGAGGCTGCGGGTGGCAAGATAGAAGACTGATGGCGACACGTACTCCGACAATCCCCGGTGGTCTTGCCGGCATTGGCAAGCTGACCGAACTTCGGCAGAGGATATTTTTTGTTATCTTCGCGTTGTTCGTATACCGGGTTTGTACCTACATACCGGTGCCCGGGATCGATCCGGAGAGACTGGCGGACCTGTTCAACAGGCAATCCGGTACCATCCTTGACATGTTCAACATGTTTTCCGGCGGGGCACTGGAACGTCTGTCCGTGGTGGCGCTGGGCATAATGCCGTATATCTCGACCTCTATCATCATGCAGTTGTTGACAGTAGTAGAGCCGAAACTCAAGCAGTTGCGCAAGGAAGGCGAACAGGGTCGCAGGAAGATCACCCAGTACACCCGTTGGGGTACAGTAGCGCTGGCGACCTTCCAGGCAATCGGGGTCTCGGTCGCGCTGGAAGGACAGAATGTCGTGATGGATCCGGGCCTGGGATTTCGTGTCACGGCTGTAACATCGCTGGTTACCGGCACGATGTTTCTGATGTGGCTGGGTGAGCAAATAACCGAGCGTGGCGTAGGTAACGGAATTTCAATGATCATTTTTGCCGGGATTGTCGCGGGTTTGCCGTCGGCAATCGCGGGAACGCTGGAACTCTCCCGTACCGGGGAAATGCACCTGTTCGGTGTCATCGTTCTGTTCGCGCTGGCGATCGTCGTAACCGGAATCGTTGTTTTCATTGAACGTGGTCAGCGCAGGATTACCGTCAATTATCCCAAGCGGCAGATGGGCAGGAAAATGTATGCCGGGCAGTCCAGCCATCTGCCACTGAAACTGAACATGGCCGGCGTAATTCCACCGATCTTTGCCTCGAGCATCATCCTGTTTCCGGCGACCCTGGCCGGCTGGTTCGCGCAGGGCGAGAACATGCGCTGGATGCAGGATATCGTGACCAATCACCTGTCTCCCGGCCAGCTGACATACGTTTTGCTGTATGCCGGTTTTATCGTATTTTTCTGCTTCTTCTATACGGCGATGATGTTCGATCCCAAGGAGACCGCGGACAATCTGAAGAAGCAGGGCGCCTTTATTCCGGGAATGCGCCCGGGCGAACAGACCTCGAATTACCTGGATGGTGTACTGACCAAGCTGACGCTGGCAGGCGCCATCTATATAACGGTTATCTGTCTGTTACCCGAGTTTCTGATTCTTAAATTTAATGTTCCGTTTTATTTCGGCGGAACATCGTTGCTGATCATCGTGGTTGTCGTCATGGATTTCATGTCGCAGCTGCAGGCGCACCTAATGTCACACCAGTATGATGGCCTGCTTAAAAAGGCCAACCTGAAACGACACGGCCGCCGTTGATCGTCCAGGAGAACGAAAATGAAAGTTAGAGCATCAGTGAAAAAAATTTGTCGAAATTGCCGGATCATCAAACGCGGTGGCGTAGTGCGGGTGATATGCACCGATCCACGTCATAAACAGCGGCAAGGTTAAACAGTTGAGAGAAACAATATGGCACGTATAGCAGGCGTCAATATTCCCGATAACAAGCATCTGGGCATTGCCTTGACCTATGTCTATGGCATCGGCCGTACCCGGTCATTGAAGATTTGTGATGACATCGGAATCACACCACAAACCAGGGTCAACGCGCTCAGCGAGGAAGATCTGGACAAGGTGCGTAGCGAGGTCGGCAAGTACGTCCTTGAAGGCGATTTGCGCCGGGAAGTATCAATGAATATCAAGCGGTTGATGGACCTGGGCTGTAATCGCGGCATCCGTCATCGCCGGGGTCTGCCGTTGCGTGGTCAAAGGACCCGCACCAACGCACGGACCCGCAAGGGACCAAGGCGTCTCGTGAAAAAGTAGGATAATCGATCAGGTAATTTTTTATGGCAAAAGCAGCTAGAGCAACCCGCAAGAAAGTTCGAAAACACGTGGTAGACGGCGTGGCGCATATCCATGCGTCCTTCAACAATACGATCGTGACGATTACTGACCGGCAGGGTAACACCCTGGCATGGGCGACTTCCGGTGGCAGCGGCTTCCGTGGCTCCAGAAAGAGTACGCCTTTCGCGGCACAGGTTGCCTCCACCAAGGCCGGTGAGACGGCGCTGGAATTCGGCATGAAAAACCTCGAGGTCTTCGTCAAGGGTCCTGGACCGGGCCGTGAATCCGCGGTGCGTGCGCTGAACGGTCTGGGTTTCAAGATCACCAACATCACCGACGTGACGCCGATCCCGCACAATGGGTGCCGGCCGCCGAAGCGGCGGCGGGTCTAGTCGGGACCCGACGGAGTCCAACCGCGATGGCCAGATACCTCGGACCGAAATGCAAGATCAGCCGCCGCCAGGGCGTGGATCTGTGGCTCAAGAGCCGGGCGCGACCGCTCGAGTCGAAGTGTCAGCTGGACAAGCCCCCGGGGGCGCACGGCGACAACCGCCAGCGGCGACTGTCCGACTACGCGCTGCAGCTGCGCGAGAAGCAGAAGCTGCGCTA
>JBFGPT010000173.1:0-4251 GCA_041564575.1 Gammaproteobacteria bacterium
CGACGACCTCGTCCCAGACGGCATCGACCGGGCCGACATAGTAGATAAAGCGATTGGTAAAATCGACACCCGCGGGCAGGGACTCACCCCGATTCAGAATATCCTGGATGCGTTTGTGCGCGGCGTCACGGCCGGTCAACATCTTGCCGTTCAGCAGCAGGGTCTGCCCCGGTTTCCAGTTGGCGATTTCCTCGCGGGTAACGCTATCGAGGTTGACCCGCAGGGCCGTGGGTCCAGCGTCCCAGGTAATTCGCGGCCAGTCATCCAGGTCCGGTGGCGTCTGCAGGGCCGGGCCGTTTCCGGTCAGGACAAAATGCGCGTGCCGCGTTGCGGCGCAGTTCGGGATCATGGCGACCGGCTTGTTGGCCGCATGGGTGGGATAATCCCTGACCTTCACATCCAGCACCGTTGTCAGGCCGCCCAGGCCCTGGGCGCCGATGCCCAGTTCATTGACGCGGTGAAAGATCTCCAGGCGCAGTTCCTCCGCGGTGTTTTGCGGTCCCCGGGCCATCAATGCCTGGATATCAATCGGGTCCATCAGGGCTTCCTTGGCCAACACCATGGCCTTTTCCGCCGTGCCGCCGATACCGATGCCCAGCATGCCGGGCGGACACCAGCCGGCGCCCATGGTCGGTACGGTCTTTACCACCCAGTCGACGATATCGTCCGAGGGATTCAACATCACGAACCTGGACTTGGCCTCGGAGCCGCCGCCCTTGGCGGCGACGTGCACATCCACGGTATTGCCCTTGACGATCTCCATGTTGATGACGGCCGGTGTATTATCGCCGGTATTCCGCCGTGTACCGGCGGGATCCGACAGCACCGACGCCCGCAGGACGTTATCCGGATGCAGATAGGCACGGCGTACGCCCTCGTTGATCATGTCCGCTACGCTCATGTCGGCATCCCATTGCACGTCCATGCCGACCTTGACGAAAGCGGTGACGATGCCGGTGTCCTGGCAGATGGGCCGGTGACCCTCGGCGCACATGCGGGAATTGATCAGGATCTGTGCCATGGCATCCCGCGCGGCCTGTGATTCCTCTCTCTCGTAGGCGGCATACACCGCCTGTATGAAGTCAACCGGGTGATAATAGGAAATAAATTGCAGGGCGTCCGTAACGCTGTCGATGAGATCGTCTTGTTTTATAGTGGTCATGGCGATTTCCGTAAAAATTTCGGGCGATTATTGTGTAGTATACTTCCGCTGAATTTACCGCATGGAGGCAATTTGAACAAATCACGCGGTTAAAACCCGCCGGGTTGAAATAATATGAAATCAAATCCAGGCAACAAGGGGCAAGATACCCTGTACAGAACCATCAGCGGTGAAATCAAACCGTTCCGGTTTGATGCCAGTGTCGCCGATGTCTTTGCGGACATGATCCAGCGTTCCGTGCCCGGCTATGAGGCAAGCCTGTCGATCATCCGGGCGGTTACCGCAGAATACGGCCGGGAGAACAGTTGCCTGTATGACCTGGGCTGTTCACTCGGTGCGGCTACGCTGGCCATGCGTCACGGTGTCAGTACCGGCGGATGTCAGATCATCGCCGTGGATAATTCCCGGGCTATGGTCAACCGTTGCTGCAAGCTGATCGAGCGCGATGCGTCACCGGTGCCGGTCGAGGTCCTGGAACAAAACCTGGAGGATACCGGCATCAGCAACGCCTCGGTCGTCGTCATGAACTACACTCTGCAGTTCGTCCCGCTTGAACAACGGGCAGCAGTTCTGACACGGATCCGGCAGGGCATGACACCGGGCGGTGTACTCGTACTCTCGGAAAAGATCATCGATGAAGATCCTGAGGTCAACCAGCGGATGGAACAGTTACATGCCCGTTTCAAGTTACAGAACGGTTATGATGAACTGGAGATCTCTCAAAAGCGGAAGGCGCTGGAACATGTTCTCATCCCCGAGACCCGCCTGGCACATGTGCACAGGCTTGAACAGGCGGGTTTCGACAGCGTGGTGCCCTGTTTGCAATTTCTGAATTTCATCACCCTGCTGGCCAGGGTCGCTGGATGAGCGGGCGTGTTCCCGGATTATCCCCGGATGCAAGCCCATCTGCGCGGCGCTGGCCTGTCCGCCTGGTCCGACCGGCTTGCAGTACAGCTCGAGGATTATTTCCGGCTTAACAGGCATGGTGATTTCGATGACTGGCATGATGCGGTGAAGGCACTGCCGGCAGTTACACCCGAACAGGTGGTCCTGGAGGAACCGGTCGTTCGTATCGGCAGCGGCAATGAAATCGATGAGGTCGCGCGCGGGCATATGGAGCGGCAACTCCGCCGTCTCATGCCCTGGCGCAAGGGTCCGTTCAGTTTTTTCGGTGTCGAAATCGACGCCGAATGGCGTTCCGACATGAAATGGTCCCGACTATCCGAAATTACGGCATCCTTGCGTGACAGGCGGATACTGGATGTGGGGTGCGGTAACGGATATTACGGCTGGCGCATGCTCGGCGAGGGTGCCAGCCTGGTGATCGGGACCGATCCCACCCTGCGTTTCATCATGCAGTTCCAGGCGGCAAAAAAATATCTTGAAGACAAACCGCTTTACGTGTTGCCATTCGGACTGGAAGCGCTCGATGTCGACCTGCTGTCATTCGATACGGTGTTTTCCATGGGGGTAATTTACCACCGCAAGGATACAGCGGCACACCTGTCGGCCCTGTTCCGGTGCCTGCGCGGTGGGGGCGAACTGGTGCTGGAAAGCCTGGTGGTGGACGGGGATTATTCCAGTCTGCTCGTGCCGGACGGGCGCTACGCGAAAATGAATAATGTGTGGCGTATTCCTTCCTGCCTGACCTTGCAGAACTGGATCAGGGACGCCGGCTTCGGAGACGTACAGCTTGTCGATGTGTCGACGACTCGTGTCGATGAACAACGCGCGACTGACTGGATGATGTTTGAATCACTGGCGGATTTCCTGGATCCCGCGGATCTGTCGAAGACCATTGAAGGATACCCGGCGCCGCGGCGGGCCATTTTCACCGCGCAAAAACCATGAATGATGAAGTAAACAAAACCCTGCACAGAGACGTCCTGCTGATGGTATTGCTGAATGCCTTCACCACGCCGATGATGCTGTCGGCGGTCAATGTCGCCCTGCCACATATCGCTCGCGACCTGCACATGACGGCCGTCGGGATCAGCTGGATCCCGATGTCTTACCTGATGGCCAGCGCGATGTTCGTTCTCATCTTCGGTCGCCTCGCGGATATCTACGGGCGCAAGAGGATTTTCCTGATTGGTACCTGCTCCGTGGTGTTCACTTCCTTGCTGGCCGCGCTTTCTTCAAGCGAGGTATTCCTGCTGGCCGCGAGGTTCCTGCAGGGCGTCAGCGCGGCCATGCTCTATGCCACCCAGGTGGCGATTATCACCTCGGTTTTCCCGCGCGAAAAACGCGGGCAGATGATCGGTTACACGGTTGCGGCGATCTACCTTGGACTGAGTGCCGGACCGTTACTCGGTGGCTACCTGGTGGATATGTTTGGCTGGCGCGCCGGTTTTGTTTTTCATATCCCGCTCGCCGTCGTGGTCCTGTTGATTGCCTTTTTACGTGTGCCTCGGCAGGAATGGTCATCGGAAGAGCATGCGGTGCTGGATCTCGGCGGTTCCTCCCTGTACGCGTTATCCATTATCCTGCTGTGCGCCGGCGTGTCGCTGCTGCCGGGTACTGCCGGGATATTTTGCGTGGTCCTCTCTGCGGCGGGTTTCTGGAGTTTCATCAGGCACGAGTACGCAATCAAGGATCCGGTGTTCGATGTCAGCCAGTTCTTTATCAACCGTATCTTCACATTTTCCTGCCTGGCGTCCTTGCTCATGTACACGGCCACTTTCGCAAACGTGGTGCTGGTCAGTCTCTACCTGCAATACATCCTTGCCATGAGCGCAACGTCGGCAGGTATGATCATGATGACCCAGCCGCTGACCATGGCCCTGTTATCGCCCTTGTGTGGCCGGCTGTCTGATCACACCGAGCCGCGGGTCATTGCAACGGCGGGGGTTGTGGTGACGGCACTCGGTCTGTTTATGTTATCCGGGCTCGGCAACGGCAATGGTGCCTCGCTGGTCATAGTTGCCCTGATCATTACCGGGACAGGATTCAGTCTGTTTTCCTCACCCAATGTCAATGCAATTATGAGTTCCGTGGGGAAAAAGTACTATGGCAGCGCGACAGCAGCCATGGCGACCATGCGCATTGTCGGCCAACTTGCCAGCATGGTGCTGGTGACACTGGTGTTC
>JBFGPT010000174.1:0-4230 GCA_041564575.1 Gammaproteobacteria bacterium
TTAATGACTTGATGCGAAAAAATCAACGCCGTTTTGCATGGATACTGGGATTGCTGTTTTGCCTGCCGGGTTCCATATCTGCCGAGGGTCTGACCTATGACGAGATTGTCACCCGGGTATTCTGGCGCGAGCTATATTCCGGCGGTGGCTGGTCACTGTACTGCGGATTCCGCTTCGATGGCCAGGGCCAGACCGAGGGTGGCGGCCATGTTCGCATCGAGCACATTTACCCCATGACCCGCATACTCACTCAACTCGGTTGTGAAAGCCGGCAACAGTGCCGCGAATCGGGGAATACAAAATTCATCGAGATGGAGGCGGATCTGCATAACCTCTATCCAGTCTGGTGGGAAATATCGAGCACCAATATCGACACCAGTTTCGGGGAACTTGAAGGCGAGGACTGGCGCTTTGACAAATGCGATTATGAACGCAGGCGAGGCATTACCGAGCCCAGGCCGATTGCGCGTGGGAATATAGCCCGCGCCATCCTGTATATGCACAGCCGCTACGGCAGCACCCTGGATGTCAAGACACTGGAACTGATGAAACAGTGGAATCTTGCTGACCCGCCAAGTAAACAGGAAAAGTACCGCAACGAAATTATCGAAGGCATCCAGGGCAGAAGAAATCCCTATATTGACAATCCCGCACTGGTAAACAGGATTGTTCTGAAAAATTGATATCCGGATGGTTCAGCTGCACCGGCTGACCCGGTGTACATGCGCCTCACTGAAGCCGGCACTGGCACCGTGAGTTTCGAGATAATAAGCCTCCAGCGAGTAGGCCAGTTTTTCAAGTTCATTCTTGCAGGCAACGTTCTTGTCCATGCCCTGGCTGTATTGAAGGTAATGCACGATTTCGTGCAAAAGGATCGCCTTGCCCTCTTCCGTGTTAAGGTCAATGGTATCCAGCAGATAAATGGACTTGTCCCTGAAATTATACAGTCCGAAGATTTGCAGTTTGTCCGGATTGACGGACTTCGGCAGGTTCTTGCCGAAAGCAACATCGACCATCGCCCTGGCTGAAACCCATACAATCGCAGGCAGGACGTCGTCGTTGAACTCCAGCGATGAATTGTCATGGATCCATTGGACCAGGTGGCGGACCGTATCTTCATCATGGGCGGCAACCGGGCCGCTGTCGAGCGACCGGGATACCGACATGTTGACCTGATGCGCAGCATGGGGACCTGCCTGGACATTGCCTGTCACGAGACTTGCGCCCAGTAACATCACGGGGATGATATTGCTGGTGTTATCCTGCCGCAGGGCGCGTTCACCCCGGCGGCGGTCTTCCCTGAGTTCAAGATCGCGGTAGCGCGCGTAATTGACCAGATAGCGAAAGGTTGCCGGATCCGATAACTCGAGGCCCTGCTCGTAAATCAGTGTCTTCCTGCCATCAATGACACAGGGATGTACCAGGGCCGGCTTGTCGCCGTGACGGCGTGTCACCGATGGCAGGAAACGTTGCAGGAACTGACTCAAACGAAAGGTCAGCATGCGTTCACAGTTTCTGAGATCGATTTTCGGGTTGTCGGTATCTTGCAAGTCTGGT
Organism: Gammaproteobacteria bacterium; assembly: GCA_041564575.1. Lineage (GTDB taxonomy): Bacteria > Pseudomonadota > Gammaproteobacteria > Eutrophobiales > Eutrophobiaceae > UBA4486. The sequence goes on from JBFGPT010000174.1 coordinate 1,558, forward strand.
CGTTCCTGATCGCCGGTTGTTAACGATAGATCCGCCCGGCGCGCACGCCCGGGCATCCAGTGTTATCGGCGGGGAACGGTAAAACTTTATTCCTGCGCATTGCACAGGGGGTCATGAAGGATGCAGGCTTGCCACCAGGCAACCCTGTGATAGGACTATGGAGTAAAATTTAACTTATTGATTAGTATAGGTTTATTTTTATCAGGTATGTTTATTGGACGCGATCAAAATCCGGATTCGCGGATCAGGACCGCGATGACCCGCTCTTTCATATGCGAGAACAGGCTGCGTCGATAACCCTCGATATGTGCGACACCGCGCACAATCCGGGCAATGTCAGGACCTGCCTCATCCATCAGGCTGAACCTGACCCGGTACACGCCGGAATCGGCGACATAGCGTCCGCGGTCATCCTGTTTCGCGGCGATCCCGCCGCCGTAGGCGGAAATAAAATATGGCCGTTCAATATAAGCCAGGTTGGCATCATCGATCTCGCTGACGACCGCATGCATGACCGGTCGCTCCGGTTCGTCCGGATAGAATACCGCCTGCTGTTGCAGTGATATGCGGGTTAAATAACGTTCGCTGATCAGGCCTTCCAGTGCCAGCTCATCCTCCTGGATGATATGTGCAAGTTGCAGTTTTTCGTTAATCCAGCGGCCCTCGTGTAACTCCTCGGACACCTCTGTTACCCTGCCGGCAAACGGCGCACGAATCGTCAGTTGCTCCCTGAGTTCGTGCAGGCCGTCCACACGAGAATTGAGTTCATCCAGTTGTCGCAGTATTACATTAAGGTTCTGTAATTCATCATCACTGGCGGCCTGGCGTCTTGCGCGCAGTTCCATCATGTCAATACGGATGCGCGTGCGGCGTAATTCATCGTCCAGGGAAGGAGATGACAGGATAATGAGCGGGTCGCCTTCCTTCACTTTTGTATTTTCACGGACCAGCACCGATTCGACATAGCCTGGTGTTGGCGCATAGATACTCGCCTGTTCGGTGGCTTCAAGTATGGCCGGGATCCTGATGCGGTTTTGCCATGGCACAAGCAACAAGGCGATAAGCCCCGCCACCAGCATCAGGCTGATGTAGGTTCGGCCCGAGGCCAGGATCCGATCCCGGATTTGCCACCAGACATGCAATTCCCGGGATACCGGCAAGAGGATGAACCAGACAATCTCCGTGATAAATAACAGGATCCCCAGCGCCTTGAAAAACAGGAAATAGACCAGCAAGGCAATACCGATAAACAGTACCAAACGATAAATCCACGATCCCCATGCATAGGCGATCAGGCGTGTCGTCATGTGGCTTTGCATACGCAAGGGAGCTGGCATACCCAGCCCAAACAGGATTTCCCTCAGTTTCCATTTACCAAGCGCATAGGAGCGGTTCTGCAGATTTTCGATACCCAGCCAGTCTGACAGGATGTAATAACCGTCAAAACGCATGAAGATGTTGACGTTAATGGCGATAGACATCACCCAGCTGGTTGTTGCCAGCATGAAGGCGACGCTGCGCAGGGTGCCATCGGGGAGCAGAGACCATAAAAATGTGCACAACATTGCAATGTATAACTCGGTCATCATCCCGGCGGCGCCTATCAATAATCTTTCGCGCCTTGAGGACAGGCGCCAGGCATCGCTGGTGTCTGTGTACAGCACCGGGAACAATACCAGGAATGCGACGCCCATGGTGCTGACCTTGCAACCGTACTTCATTGAGACGTATGCATGACCCAGTTCATGCAGCACCTTGATAAATATCAGGGCGATGATAAAACTGAGCAATCCCTCAAAGTTGAAAAAATACTGGAATGTCGCGATAAAGGTATCCCACTGGCGCGCCGCCAGGTAAATGCCAACCAGGCCTGTCAGCAGAAAAATGTTCCTCGCCGTTGTTGACAGCAAGGGCAGGACATAAGGCAGTGTGGCCTTAAGGAAAAGATGCGGGCGTACCAGGGGGATGCGGATAAACAGGTAATTTAATAACAGCCACAGCAACCAGTTTCTTTTCGAATCCTGCTCTCCCCGTGCAGCGTCCTCAGAGTCCGGAGTGGCGGGGTCGCGTGTCAGTTTGTTGGCGTACAGAAACCTGGTCAGATCTTCAATATCGCTGATGGTCACCCTGGCGGTGCTGTTTTCCGTTACTTCCCGGACCAGTTTTGACGCCGTGCCGGCATTCCAGCGAGAGAGAATTTCAAAGGCCAGCCAGCCGATACGGAAATAACGGTGGCGGATGGCGTCATAGATATTCCAGGTGGGTGAGCCGTCAAATGCTTCCGGACCAGGTAAAAGCTGCAGATCATCACGCAGGGGAGGCAGCCCGAAATCAATGGTGATGGAGGTCACAGGCCGATCATCTGTCTGAGGGAAGAGATGGGCCTTCTGAACAGATAAAAGAACAGGCTGACCCTGTCACCGTACAGTTTCGCTGTTCCGCGTAATCCAATCCGCAGGCCCGGGCTTGTTTCAGTGAAGTTCGCCGTTATCCTGAACGCGAGGATGTTATCCGGTGTCAACTCGGCACGGTAACTGCGATGGGTAATTGCAGCCGGGATTGAATTTAACGGGTCAACGTCAAGAAATATATCGACCGTGGCATCTTCAGACAGGATGATGGCATCATCGACCGAGAGCCAGACCCTGGCCTCGATGATGTCGGGTTCGGCAA
>JBFGPT010000175.1:0-4224 GCA_041564575.1 Gammaproteobacteria bacterium
ACCAGCAGGGGCCTTGTGCCTGTACGCACGGCGCAGCCGGCAACCTGGGCCCTGGTATCAGTTGTCTGCGGCAGCGTGTTGCTGATGCTGGTGACCATGCAACCGCAATACCTGTTTCCACTGGTCTGGATCACGCCGTTGTTTATCATGCTTGGCCTGCAGTGCTTGCTAACCGGCACACACAGCTTTCGCGGACTTGCCTCGGGCAACTGGCAAACGGTTATCCTGTCGGCGCTGGCCGCACTGTTCTGCGGTTTCTTCTGGGAACTCTGGAACTACCGCAGTTTCGCGCACTGGGAATATGACATCCCGTACGTACAGGCATTTCACCTGTTCAAGATGCCTGTCCTGGGATATGCCGGTTATTTCCCCTTCGGACTGAGTTGCCTGGCCGTGGCCGGCTTGCTGCCGGGCGGTCGCGAGGTGATTGAGAAACATGTATTATCCGGCACAACTGCCCATACCTGATATTGATCAGCCCGGATCATGAATCCATGCAGCGCAGGCCGACACTGAATGAAACAACAGATTCAACATCTCGCCACCGAATTCGAACGGCATCATTACATTGCCGATCCTGACCTGGTAACCACGCTGGTCCTGATGGACGAACTGGATCGACCCCTGCTGCTTGAGGGCGAGGCCGGAGTTGGTAAAACCGAGGTCGGGAAAATCCTCTCTCAGATTAATGATTGCGCGCTGATCCGCCTGCAGTGCTATGACGGCCTGGATGCCGGCACCGCAGTGTACGAATGGAATTACACGCATCAGTTACTTTCGATAAAACTGATGGAAAACGAGAAAGACCCTCTCAAGCGCAAGGAAGCCAGTATTTTCAACGAGGACTTTCTGCTGGAAAGGCCCCTGTTGCAGGCTATCCGGCAAACAACTTCACCGGTGCTGCTGATCGATGAAATCGACCGGACCGACGAGGCCTTCGAGGCCTTTCTGCTGGAGTTGTTGTCGGATTTCCAGATCTCCATTCCCGAACTCGGCACCATCAAGGCGACGACCGTACCAAAGGTGATCCTGACGTCAAACGGCACACGCGAACTGAGCGATGCGCTTCGCCGCCGCTGCCTGTATTACTTCATGGACTACCCGGGTTTCGACAAGGAACTCAGGATCATTCACGCACGCCTGCCGGAAATCCAGAACCGTCTCGCCATGCAGATAGCAGGTTTCGTCCAGAAAGTCAGAGCGCTTGAATTACGTAAACAGCCGGGTATCGCCGAAACGCTGGACTGGGCCGCGGCACTGCTGGGCAACGGCGTCGGGGAATTGTCGGCCAGTGATTTTATCGTTCGCACTTCTCGTACCTGCCTGCTGAAAACCCGTGACGACCTCCGGCAACTGAACGAAGCGGAAGTCTGCCGACTGCTGGAATCATTCGGTTGAACACGGCCGCACCTACCAGCCGGATTGTCGGATTTATCCATCACCTTCGCGATGAGGGGTATTCCATCGGCATCCGTGAAGTCATGGATATGCTCAGCAGCCTGGACAGCGAGGTCATCAACGAACCGGTGGCATCGCGGGACGTACTCCGATCCATGTCCTGTCACAGCCGTAATGAATGGGAAAAGTTTGATGACCTGTTTAATCATTACTGGTTACTGCAGGACGCACAGACAGTCACCGACGATCCTGGAAACAGCCGGCCGGCCGGCCAAAGACAGGCAGGCCTGACCGGCATTGGCGGCAGTACCGATCAATTGCCTGAGCAAATGGGCGGGCTGACCGGATTGAAGGGGTCCGGGGCCGGCAGGCAACGGACCATCTCGAGGGCGGATTTCCGTTTTTTGAACGACCGCCAGGCCATGCAGGAACTTGAAGACATGGCCGAACATCTTGCAACTCAACTGCAAAGACGGCTGCGAAGGCGCATGATGATTCAATCAACCGGCTCGCGTATTGCCCTGCGCCAGATCATGCGGCGTAACCTGCCGCACGGTGGCCTGCCGATACACATGATTTACCGGAACCGGCGGCGGGAACCTGTACACGTGGTCATCCTGCATGACGTGTCGCATTCCATGGCCTGGAACAATCCCCTGCTGTTCCGGTTTGCTCGCGGTATAGTCCGCGCCTTCAAAACCAGCGAGGCCTTCGCGTTTCACACACGCTTGTTCAGGGTCACCGAGTTGTACCGCGAGCAATCCCTGCAAATCATGAAGGAAAGGCTTGAAGCAAGAAACCATCTGTGGATGGGGGGCACCTGCATCGCCGAATCGATCGCCGACTTCAGCCGTCGCTTCTCTGCCGGCACGTTGACGTCAAAAAGCATACTGATCCTCATCAGCGACGGCTATGACACCGGCAACCCGGAACAACTCGCCCAGGCACTGGCCCGGGTAAAAAAAATGACCGGAAAAATCTTCTGGTTGAATCCCATGCTGGGCCGCGAGGGTTATGATCCTGACAAGGCGTCGATTCGTGCCGCCGAGCCTTTCATAGACCGGCATATCCCGGCCAATAACCTGGATTCACTCAGACAGACCATGACATATATCGCCCGTGAATGTCGTTGAATCGCCCGGTATTTTCAGGGCATATCGTCCGGTACAAAAACATAAATGAGGAATCTGCCGTGAAACATGTTGTTGCCGCTTCGCTCCTGCTGATACTCGCATCCCGGCCCGCGCTGGCAACCGATGATCCATTGCTGTCGCTGGAAACGATCCGGGCCTGCGATTTTTCCCTTGCCTGGCAGGACAAGGGTTCCGGTGGCGATAACGATATCGCCCTGTATACCCCCCGGGTCCCGGCCGGTTATTTCATGATCGGCGCATATGCCCAGGGGGATTATCATCGGGTTGCCCAGTGCGTGATCGCCGCCAGACCGGCTCCGGACAATTCCGCCACCAGTACGCCACTCCTGGTCGAGCCACAACGATGGCAGGCCATCTGGTTCGACAAGGGTACCGGCGCCGACATGGATGGCTCGGTCTGGCGCGCCATACCGCCGCATCCGGATTATGTCTGCACCGGCGATGTCGGTCAGGGCGGGTATCACGCTCCCCGCCTCGCTACCTATCGTTGCCTGCATAAGTGCCTGGTCGAAGAGGTTCCTGTGCCGCGCCCGATATGGACGGATTCAGGCACCGGCGCGAGAAATCCGGTCAGTCTCTACGTGTTACGCAACAGTAAGGGGTTTTATGCCATGCCCGATCGTAACAGCCCGGGGCGGTTGCTGGACATTAAATCAAATCCGTCTTGCAGCACTGACCTGGAAAGCGTGATAAGCGCACCGTCGTCCGCCGGTAAAAGCACTGCGCCGGCAAGCCATGGCAAGGCACAAAAACAGACAACACCACCAGGCAGCAGCAGGCAATGGGTCAATCCCGACGAGGTCCGTAAACAACCCGCAGGCCAGGCACCAAGGACGAACAAGGAATGGGTAAACCCGGATGAAGTATACTAGTAGATAAAGATCACACGCGGAGCAGTCATATGAACGAAGACAGTTTCAACATGTCGGTGCGCAAATTCCTGAAAAAAGTCGGCGTCACCTCGCAACGGGATATCGAGAAACATGTCGATGAGGCGCTCCGACTTGGTGATATCAAGGGGAACGAGCGCCTCAATATCAGGGTATTGCTTGAAATCCCTGAGGTCGGCCTGAAAACGGAGATAGACGGAACAATCGACCTGGATCAGGCATGAACAGCACGTGAAAATTACCGGTCACCGGATCGTAATGGCTCCGGTGACCGGCCAGTTTCAGAAATGCTCCCTGCTGGTCCGCGGCGAAGTCAGCCACGGCTCGGCCATCGGTGACATTTCCTGCTTCGGTTTCAGACACAGGCCCATTGCCAGCGTGTAGGCCATCAGCGGATTATCCACGCGGTTTTTCCAGACAAACTGAACGGCCTGGAATGCGCGGTGCTTCTCACTATCGGCTACGGGTGCGATATCGATAAAGGACAGCAGTTCGGGCAGGCTGGTGCCATGCCTGTAAATTTCGGCCGCCCGCCAGGCATTCCGCGCGAACGGTTCACAGAAATACGCGCTGTAGTTTCGACTCATGTAATCACCGCCCCCGGCAGACACCGGCAGGGCGAGGATCAATGACCATGTGATGATACTGGCAATCAAGATTTTCATGACTAAATCTCTTTATCTTCGATAAGAGCCTCCTGTTTGTGGTAGAACGCAAAAAAAAAGCCGCAGATTATGCACCTGCGGCTTTTCGTGGAAACTGATAAAATTCAGTTAGTTAGA
>JBFGPT010000176.1:0-4203 GCA_041564575.1 Gammaproteobacteria bacterium
AGCTGGACCTGGTACGTTCCGGCCTCGATGACACCATGCGGCTGGCATTCCAGGATATCCTGTCCAGCAAACGCTCGCACGACGAGATCGATGATTACCGCACGGCCGCCTATGTCGTCGCGGTCAACAAGATTTCAAGGTCCTATCTGGACATCGGCGTTTACTAGCTTGCAAACCGGGACACGGCCGTCCGTGCGGGCGTGTCTTGATATTCACAGGCCCGGCCCAATCTAGGATAGGTATCATGAATCAACGGATAATCAGGAGAACCAGCCGTGCGGGCGGATAAATTCACCACCAAATTCCAGATGGCACTGGCCGATGCCCAGAGCCTGGCCCTGGGCCGTGATCACCAGTACATCGAACCGGCCCACGTGGTCGTTGCCCTGTTAAACCAGGAGGGCAGCAGTGTCCAGCACCTGCTGGGCCAGGCCGGCGTCAATGTCGCCGGATTGCGCTCCGGTCTGAACCAGTTGCTTGAAAGCCTGCCCCAGGTCAGTGGCAGCGATGGCGAAGTCATGATTTCGCGCGACCTGGAACGCGCCCTGAACCTGTCCGACAAGTACGCCCAGCAGCGTAAGGACCAGTACATCTCCAGCGAACTCTTCATCCTTGCCCTGCTGGAGGACAAGGGCACTCTCGGTGATCTCCTCAGGAAAAACGGTGCCGACAAGGTACGTCTGGAACAAGCTATCGAAAGTGTGCGCGGCGGTGCCACGGTGCAGGACCCCAACGCCGAGGAAAACCGCCAGGCCCTGGAAAAATATACCATCGACCTGACCGCGCGCGCCGAGGCCGGCAAACTCGACCCGGTCATCGGCCGCGACGACGAGATCCGCCGGACCATCCAGGTACTGCAACGGCGCACCAAGAACAATCCGGTGCTGATCGGTGAACCCGGCGTCGGCAAAACCGCCATCGTCGAGGGCCTGGCCCAGCGAATTATCAATAACGAGGTGCCCGATTCACTCAAGGGCAAGCGCCTCTTGGCACTGGATATGGGCGCCCTGATTGCCGGCGCCAAGTTCCGCGGCGAATTCGAGGAACGCCTCAAGGCGGTCCTGAATGACCTGACGAAACAGGAAGGCCAGATCATCCTGTTCATTGACGAGGTGCACACCATGGTCGGGGCCGGCAAGGCCGAAGGCGCCATGGATGCCGGCAACATGCTGAAACCGGCACTTGCCCGTGGTGAGCTGCATTGCATCGGCGCCACCACGCTGGATGAATACCGCGACAATATTGAAAAGGACGCGGCCCTGGAACGCCGTTTCCAGAAGGTACTGGTCGATGAACCCTCCGTGGAAGACACGATCGCAATCTTGCGGGGCCTCAAGGAACGCTACGAGGTTCATCATAATGTCCAGATCACCGACCCGGCCATCGTTGCCGCGGCGACCCTGTCGCACCGCTATATCACCGATCGGCAGTTGCCCGACAAGGCCATCGATCTGATCGACGAGTCCGCCAGCCGTATCAGCATAGAAATTGATTCCAAGCCCGAGGCCATGGACCGCCTCGAGCGCCGCCTGATCCAGATGAAGATCGAACGTGAGGCACTGAAGAAGGAAACCGACGAGGCCTCGAAGAAGCGCCTCGCTGATCTGGAAAAACAGATCAGCAAAACCGAACGCGAGTATTCCGATCTCGACGAGATCTGGGTGGCCGAAAAAGCCATGCTGCAAGGTACGCATGCGGTCAAGGAGAAACTCGAGCGCGCACGCCTCGATTTTGAAACCGCGCAACGCGCCGGTGATCTGAATCGCATGTCAGAACTCCAGTATGGCGTCATCCCGGAACTGGAAAAACAGTTACAGGCCGCTGATAACGTCGAGATGGAGGATATGAAACTGCTGCGCAACAAGGTCACGGAAAGCGAGATTGCCGAAGTTGTTTCCAAGTGGACCGGTATCCCGGTGGCCAAGATGCTGGAGGGCGAACGCGACAAGCTTTTGAAAATGGAAGAGGTGTTGCATAAACGCGTGGTCGGTCAGGATGAGGCGATCAGCGCAGTCGCCGATGCCATTCGCCGGTCCCGCGCCGGGCTGTCTGATCCGAACCGGCCAAACGGTTCGTTCCTGTTCCTCGGCCCCACCGGCGTCGGCAAGACCGAGCTGTGCAAGGCCCTGGCCGCATTCCTGTTCGATACCGAGGAGGCCATGGTGCGTATCGACATGTCCGAATACATGGAAAAACATGCGGTCGCACGACTCATCGGTGCACCGCCCGGCTATGTCGGCTACGAGGAAGGCGGCTACCTGACCGAGGCGGTACGACGCAAACCCTATAGCCTGATCCTGCTGGACGAGGTGGAAAAGGCGCATGCGGATGTCTTTAATGTCCTGTTGCAGGTGCTGGATGACGGCCGTCTCACCGACAGCCACGGTCGCACCGTGGATTTCAGAAACTGCGTCATCGTCATGACCTCGAACCTGGGCTCAGAGCAGATCCAGTTGATGTCCGAGGAAAAGGATTACGAGGCCATGAAGGACGTGGTCCTGGGCGTCGTGGCACAGCATTTCCGTCCCGAGTTCATCAATCGAATCGATGATCTGGTGGTGTTCCACAGCCTGCAGGCAGAACAGATCCATGCCATTACCGAAATCCAGATCCGGCATATCCAGCATCGCCTGCGCGAACAGGACCTGCATCTGGAGATCCCCGAGGGCACCATGGAGTTTCTCGGCCGGGCGGGTTTCGATCCTGTGTACGGGGCCAGACCGCTGAAACGCGCCCTGCAGGTCAACCTGGAATCTCCGCTGGCGCGGGAACTGCTCGCCGGCCGTTTCCAGCCCGGCGATACCATTCGCGCGGATGTCGATAATGGCCAAATCAGCTTTCACACGGTAAAGGCTTCAGCCGCGTGATACATTAGTCAGATAAACGATTGAATTTCCTATATATGTCTGCTTTAATCCTATGACAGGCGGGGGTGGATCTGCGCCACACCCGTAACTCTAATAACAACGGACACTGATCGGGGAAAAAAGTACCGTGAAGGACTATCGAGGCAGGTCTTTTCTCCCGTATAATCCGTTACTAAGTGTCGATTTTGGAAGAAAGAACTAGATTGTCATGGCGGTAACCACGAACAAGGTCAATCTCAGCGGTCTGGCACGCAAGTTGGTCCTGGATGGCCTGCTGGAAGAAAATGTCGCCCAGGATGCCTTCCAGGGCGCCCTCAAGAAGAAACAACCCTTTGTCTCCTATCTCGTAGAAAACAAGCTCGCCCCGAGCGGCAAGATTGCCCTCGCCGCCTCGCAGGAGTTCGGCGCACCGCTGGTGGACCTGAACAACTTCGAGCTTGACCCCGATACCGTCAAGCTGCTCAAGGAAGACCTGATCAAGAAACATCACGCCCTGCCCCTGCTCAAACGCGGTAACCGCCTGTACGTGGCGCTCTCTGATCCCACCAACCTGGCGGCCCTCGATGAAATCAAGTTCGCCGTCGGTCTCAGTACCGAGGCCATCACCGTTGAAGAGGACAAGCTCAGCAAGGCCATCGAAAAGGCACTGGAAGACGCCGAGGGCGGACTCGGCGACATGGATGATGATGACCTGGAGAACCTTGACGATCTGGATGTCGCCGATGAAGGTGGCGAACAGGAAGCCGATGACAGTGATATCGATGATGCGCCGGTAGTGCGTTTCGTCAACAAAGTGTTGCTGGATGCCATCAAGAAAGGCGCCTCCGACCTGCATTTCGAACCCTATGAGAAATTCTACCGGGTGCGGTTCCGCGTTGATGGCGTGCTGCAGGAAGTGGCGAAACCACCACTCAGTCTGTCGAACAAGATCGCCGCGCGTATAAAGGTCATGTCACGCCTGGATGTCTCCGAACGCCGCGTACCGCAGGATGGCCGTATCAAGTTAAAACTCTCCAAGACCAAGGCCATCGACTTTCGTGTCAACACCTGCCCGACGCTATTCGGTGAAAAAACCGTTATGCGTATTCTTGATTCCGACGCCGCTGCCCTGCAGATCGATCAACTCGGCTACGAGGACTTCCAGAAAGAACTGTTTCTGAAAAACCTCCACAAGCCCTACGGCATGTTCCTGGTCACGGGCCCAACCGGTAGCGGTAAAACCGTGTCGCTGTATACCGGTATCAATATCCTTAATAAGGAAGATATCAATATTTCAACTGCCGAGGACCCGGTGGAAATCAACCTGCCCGTTGTTAATCAGGTACAGGTCGACGAG
>JBFGPT010000177.1:0-4178 GCA_041564575.1 Gammaproteobacteria bacterium
GTCCTCGGTCCCAGGGACAGCGTGGCGGCGCACGTGGCCGACACCCTCGCCGCCGGGGCGGGGCTGTGCGACGAAGGCGTGGTCCACTACGTGGTGGAGCAGGGCCCGGCGGCGATCGCCTGGCTGGAGAGCATGGGAGTCGGCTTCACCCGGGTGGCCGGCGGCGGCGAGGGCGACTATCACCTGACCCGCGAAGGCGGTCACAGCCACCGGCGGGTGATTCACGCCGCCGACGCCACCGGCCGCGCCCTGGAGACCAGCCTCGCGGCGCGCGCGCGCGAGCACCCGCGCATCCAGGTGTTCGAGCAGCACATCGCCATCGACCTGATCACCAGCCGCCGCCTGGCGCGGCGAGCCAGCCGTTGCGTCGGCGCCTACGTGCTCGACATCGGCGCCAGCCGGGTCGACACCTTTCTGGCCAAGGTGGTGGTGCTCGCGACCGGCGGCGCCAGCAAGGTCTACCTGTACACCAGCAACCCCGACAGCTCCACCGGCGACGGCATCGCCATGGCCTGGCGCGCGGGTTGCCGCATCGCCAACATGGAATTCGTGCAGTTTCATCCGACCTGCCTGTACCACCCGAAGGCGAAGTCATTCCTGATTTCAGAGGCGTTGCGTGGCGAAGGCGCACGGCTGCTGCTGGAAAATGGCCAGCCGTTCATGCACAAGTATGACGCGCGCGAGGAATTGGCGCCGCGTGACGTGGTTGCGCGGGCCATTGACCATGAAATGAAACGGCAGGGCTACGACTGCGTCTACCTGGATATCAGTCACAAGTCCCGCGAATTCATCACCGGGCATTTCCCGAATATTTACGCAAAATGCCTGGAATTCGGCTTTGACCTCGCGCTGGAACCGGTGCCGGTGGTTCCGGCCGCGCACTATACCTGCGGTGGTGTCATGATCGACCGTAGCGGCCGTACCGACATCCCGGGGTTGTATGCGATCGGCGAAGTCAGTTGTTCAGGCCTGCATGGCGCCAACCGCATGGCCAGCAATTCCCTGCTCGAGTGCGTGGTCTATGCCCGCGCCGCCTTTGAGGACATCCGCGCGCGCCTGAACGGGAATAACAATGACCCGGATCTGCCGGACTGGGACGAAAGCCAGGTCACTGATTCAGACGAAGAGGTGGTGGTCTCGCATAACTGGGACGAGATCCGGCGTTTCATGTGGGACTACGTCGGTATCGTCAGGACCACGAAACGCCTGCAGCGGGCTCTGCACCGCGTTGACTTGCTGGCCTCGGAGGTCCACGAGTATTACGGTAATTTCAAGCTGACCAACGATTTGATCGAATTGCGCAACCTGGTGTGCATTGCCGGCCTGATCATACACTCGGCCCTGTTGCGCAAGGAAAGCCGTGGACTGCATTATACGCTGGATTATCCGGTCGCCGATTCCGCGACACAGGCACACGACACGATCCTCAGGAATCGTCTCACGTCCAACGGTATTGAAGCGGCCTGATACCTGAGTGTACACGCGATAAAGATTCACCAAGATATTGTTAAAACAGGCGTAATTTTGGCATTTATGTTGCATATCACTGACTAGATGACCAAACAGGCCGATAAGCATGAATGATATTGCCATGTTGAATGACCCTCTAAAGCAAAAGGCTGCATTACAGATGCGCAGAAATATCTCGGACCCGGAAACGAAAAACCCTGTAGATGCAAAACTCTACGAGTTGAGCAGCTTGCTGCAGAGCACTCTGGATCTGGGCAAACTCATGGAATTTTTCGATGATGAACTCGCAAGCCGCGTGCCGCATGACGGACTGGTATATGAACTGCCCGAGGAAGATATCCGCTATGAATTTGGCGACCAGGGCAGTCATCAGTGCCATTACAACCTGATTCTGCTGGACAAGTTTCTCGGCCAGATCGTCATCTCGCGCAACAAGAGATTCAATGAAGACGAACTGCTGCACATCGAAACATTAAGCGCCGCCCTGCTCTATCCGATCAGGAATTCGCTGATGTACCTGCAGGCGCTGAAAACCGCCTACCGGGATCCCCTGACCGGCCTGAACAACCGCGCCGCACTGGACAATGACCTGGAGCAGGAACTGGATTTTGCCAACCGGCACGGGCTCGCCCTGTCGATCATCATCCTGGACCTGGACAAGTTCAAGGAAATCAACGATACCTATGGCCATATTGCCGGCGATGATGTCCTGAAAAAACTGGCCGTTTGTATTGCTGAATGCATCCGTCGCAGCGATATCATTTACCGCTATGGCGGCGAGGAATTCATCGTGCTGCTCAGAAACACGGGTGCAGTCGGCGCCAGACTGCTGGCCGAGCGTATCCGCCTGGCGGTCGAGAAACTGGTCTGCAAACACAATTCTTTTGATATCCAGGTGACAACCAGCCTGGGCGTCGCGACGTTACGTGAAAAGGAAACCCGGCAGTCATTCCTGCAGCGTGCCGACAAGGCCCTGTACCTGGCCAAGGAACGTGGCCGCAACCGGACAATCGTTGCCGGCAAGGACTGAGCGCCTTCGCAAGTTTCTGGAGACCGGGCAATCAGTGGTCATGCAACCGGTCCGCGCCGGAACAAACTCGCCTGTCATTAAAAGAAAGGTATAATGGCGCCGTCGCGCTTCCCCGGTAGTCGGGTGAATTGCGGCACAGTTGCCCCGCCGGACGAGGAAGGCACAGGGATATTTGCATAAGGAAAAAACAACAAGAATGATTAAATGCCAGCAGCCCGTCATCATTGATGTTGAAGCCTCCGGTTTCGGTCCCGAGAGTTATCCCATTGAAATCGGCCTGGCCCTGGCTGATGGCTGTAAATACTGCACCCTGATCACACCCGCCCCGGACTGGACGCACTGGGATGAAGAGGCAGAAAAGGTACACCGGATCCCCAGGGACATTCTTGAGACCTACGGCAAGCCCATGCAAACCGTCGGTACTGAATTGAACGAGTTGCTACGGGATCAAACCGTTTACACGGATGGCTGGGTCGTGGACAAACCCTGGATCATCAAGCTGTTTGACCAGTGCCGGCTCCAGCCAAGTTTTACGACCAGCGCCCTGGAAATGATCCTGACCGAATCACAGATGTCGATCTGGCATGACACCAAGGACAGGATCATCCGGGAACTGGACCTGAAACGCCACCGGGCCAGTTATGATGCCCAGATCATCCAGCAGACCTGGATACACACCCGCAAGGCCGCTGCCTGATCACACCCGGCCCTGCTGCCACAGACGCGCCGAAAGCCCGTAATCTCAGGAAATTTTTTTCAGAAACTCTTCTTCTCCAAGCACGGTAATACCCAGCTTTTCAGCCTTGTCCAGCTTGCTGCCGGCCTCGCTGCCGGCGACCACATAGTCGGTTTTGGAAGACACCGAAGAACTGACACGGGCGCCAAGCGCAAGCAGTCGTTCCCTGGCTTCGCTGCGGCCCATGCTGGACAGGGTGCCGGTCAAAACAAAGATCTTGCCGGCAAGATCAGCATTGACGCGCTGCTGCGGGTGCTCTTGCGGCCAGTGAACGCCGGCATTAATGAGGCGATCGATTACTTCAAGATTGTGCGGTTCGGCGAAAAACCCGGCGATGTGCCGGGCAACCACCGGGCCGATATCGCGAATGGCCTGCAGTGTCTCGGTCCCGGCCTCCCGCAAGTCATGCAGGTTGCCGAAATGCCGCGCCAGGGCCAGGGCAGTAGCCTCGCCCACTTCGCGGATACCGAGTGCATAGATGAACCTGGCCAGGGTGGTGGACTTGCTTTTATCCAGGGCATCGAGAAGGTTGCTGGTGGACTTGTCTCCCATTCGTTCAAGCTCCGCAAGATCTCCGGGTTCCAGACCGTATAAATCCGCGACATTCGCAACAATCCCGCGATTGACGAGCTGTTCAACCAGCCTCTCACCCAGGCCGTCGATATCCATGGCGCGTCTTGATGCGAAATGAATAATCGACTGGATGCCCTGGGCACGGCAATACAAGCCGCCGTTACATCGATAGACGGCCGCATCTTCCTCGCGCGTGACTTCCGAACCACAGACCGGACAGGTCTTCGGCATGTTGTAGGTTTTCAGTCCACGTGGCCTTTTTTCGGGGACGACGCGTACGATCTCGGGAATAACATCCCCTGCCCTGCGTATTACGACCGTGTCACCGACACGGACATCCTTGCGCCTGATTTCATCCATATTATGCAA
>JBFGPT010000178.1:0-4169 GCA_041564575.1 Gammaproteobacteria bacterium
CTGGTCACCGCGATGACCCTGTTGCAAGTCCTGTAGCCTTTTTTATGATCAATGTTCATGAATTGCATCGCCCATGTTCATTACGGACTTCCCGTACTGTTGTTCAATAAATTCACTGGACTGCATGGCTTCGCGGTTCTGCTTCATGCAGGCAATCGCGCGGGACACCAGGGTATGCGATTCCGCGGCATGGAGATCGTCCGGTACTTTCTGCCCGTCGCTGATATAACTGGTCTGCAGGTTCGCCGAGATCAATACGGACAGCAGTGTACCGAGCGATGAGGCTTCATCGAGCTTGGTCACGATAGCCTGGTTCTGCAGCAGAACAGGCGTCTTCTCGGCGCTGTGTTGTAATACCGACAACTGGCTGTTAGCGGACAATACCCGGCATATACGCAGGCGCGACTGGGCCGCATGCAGGATGGAGAGCTGGTCAACCTGGCGTTGATCTTTCGGGCTGAGTCCTGCGGTATCAATGAGGATCAGTTTCTGCCCGTAATATCGATCCAGTAACAGGTTCAAATCCGTGGCCGAATGCAGGGTTCTGACCGGCACACCGAGAATGCGGCCATATCCACGCAGGTGATCACGGCCGCCAATACGGTAATAATCCGTTGTCGCAAGGATGATATTTTCATTGCCCTCGTGCATCACAAACCGGGTCGCCAGCTTCGCCAGGGTTGTTGTCTTGCCAACCCCGGATGCGCCGACGAAGGCCACGGCATTGACAGGTGTCATAAAATTGTCGTGATTGATCTGTATGCGGTATGACAGGTAGGCGAGTGCCAGGCGCCAGGCCTTGTCGGATGCGGTGTTCTGCGGGATCTGCTCGATAATCGAGCGCGCCAGCCGCGGTTCCAGGCCAAGTTGTCCAAAACGCCGCAGCAAGCCGGCCCACAACGGATGACTGCGTCCGTAATCGTTCCAGGCCAGTCCTGACATTTGTTGCTCCAGTAACTGGCGCAGTGATCGAATTTCGTTCTGCATCTGCTCGATGCCGTCGTCATGGCTCCAGATCGAAGCGGTGTCACGCTTGTGATCCGATACCGCCCGGGGCTCTGGTGGTATTACAGCGGTCTCCTGACCGGTTTCCAGCCGGGCCATGCTTTTTTCCATTGCCGGGTCGTAATCGTCGGAGGCCAGTAACTCGACCCCGCCCATCACCTTGCGGTTGGAAAGTATCACGACATCCGGCCCCAGTTGCTCCTTGGCCATTTTCAGTGCCTGGCGCATATCGCTGGCAAAATATCGACGTACTTTCATATCGCCCGATTCTCTCCTGATCGCTTGTTTGCCATTGTTAGGTCTTTATGTGTTCTGTCAGTTGTCCGGGCTGCCGCCCACCGTTGCGATAATTTTCAATTGCCTGTTTTCCGGAATTTCACTGAAACTCAAAACACTCAATCTCGGCACGTGATGCCTGGTGAATCTCGACAACATGAGCCTGAGGTTGTCCGGCACCAGCAGGATGGCCGGTTGACCGGCAACCTCTTGCCGTTCCGTGGTCTCCTGCAATGATCCAATCAACCTTTGTGCCAACCCGGGCTCAATCACACTGCCCTCTCCCGACACCTGGTTACTCTGTTGCAATAACTGTTCCAGAGCACCATCCAGGGTAATCACCGGGACTTCGTTATCCTGTCCCGCGACCCGTTCAACGATCAGCCGTCCCAACGCAATGCGCACCAGCACGGTCAGGTGTTCCGGTTCCTGCACGCGTTCCGCGTGCTGCATGATGGTTTCGATAATCGTCTTGGTATCGCGTACCGGCACGTTTTCCTGCAGCAGGTTACGCATGACCTGTACCAGTACACCCGGCTGGATGACCTTGGGTACCAGGTTCTCGAGGACACCCGGCGAGGTTTTCTCATACCGATCCAGTATCTCCTGTACTTCCTGGTGACCGAGCAATTCGTGCGCGTGGTCCTGCAGAGTCTGGCTCAAATGTGTGGCGATAACGGTGCTGCTGTCTACAACGGTATATCCGAGCGATTGCGCATGTTCCCGCTCACCCGGATTGATCCAGACCGCATCAAGACCGAAGACCGGATCGCGGGACACATGCCCCTGCAGTTCGCCCATGACATGACCGGGATTGATGGCCAGTTCCTTGTCCGGCTGCACCACGGCCCTGGCCACCGTGGCATCCTTGATGGTCAGGCGGTAGGCATCGGGTTCAAGGTCCAGGTTGACGCGGATATGAATTGACGGGATCAGGAAACCGAGTTCCCTCGATAGTTTCTTGCGTACGCCTTTTACGCGATCCAGCAGCTGCCCGCCCTGCTGGCGGTCGACCAGGGGGATCAGCCGGTAACCGACCTCCATGCCGATCGTATCGACCTGATCGATGTCCTCCCAGCTGAGTTCACGTTCTTCCGTCCCGGGTTCCGGTTGCGGAACTTCCTCTACGGTCTCCTCCTCGACTTTCTTGCGGGATTGATAGGCCCACCATGACCCCAGGGCACAGAGCGTGGCAAGCAACAGGAAGGCGATGTTCGGCATACCGGGTATGAGGCCGATGGAACCGATCATGCCGCCGGTCACCAGCAGTGTTTTCGGGTTACTGAACAACTGCCCGATGATCTGTTCACCCATATCGGTATTGGTCGATACGCGTGTCACCATGATCGCCGCGGACGTGGATAGCAGCAGCGAGGGGATCTGCGCCACCAGGCCGTCACCGATGGTTAACAGGGTGTAGACACGGGC
The DNA here is from genome assembly GCA_041564575.1 of Gammaproteobacteria bacterium. GTDB lineage: Bacteria > Pseudomonadota > Gammaproteobacteria > Eutrophobiales > Eutrophobiaceae > UBA4486. The sequence continues at coordinate 2,710 of JBFGPT010000178.1, forward strand.
CGCATCGCCCAGCGCCATCCCCTGTTGCATCGTGCCGATGGACAATCCACCGATGATATTGATCAGAAGTATCAGGATACCGGCGACCGCGTCGCCGCGGACAAACTTGCTGGCGCCATCCATGGCCCCATAGAAATCGGATTCCTGGGCGATTTCCTCGCGCCGCTGCCTGGCCTCTTCCGCGGTGATCATGCCGGCATTCAGATCCGCGTCGATGCCCATTTGCTTGCCCGGCATCGCGTCCAGGGTGAACCTTGCGCTGACCTCGGAGATACGGCCCGCACCCTTGGTCACGACGACGAAATTTATGATGACCAGGATAATAAAGACAACGAAACCAACGGTATGATTGCCGCCGACGACGAAATCGCCGAAAGCGTGTATCACTTGCCCGGCCGCATCGGCCCCGGTATGACCGTTCAACAGCACGATGCGGGTTGAGGCGACGTTCAGGCTCAGTCGCAACAGCGTGGCGATCAACAGCACCGTGGGAAAGGCCGCGAAATCCAGCGGCCGACGACTGTAGATAACGGCAAGCAACACGACCAGTGACAGGGAAATATTGAAGGTAAACAGCATGTCCAGGGCGAACGGCGCCAGCGGGATCACCATCATCAGCAGGATAACCATGACCAGCACGGGCGAACCCAGACCACCACGGCTCAATTGCACCGAATAATTGCCGAGTATTCCCTGTAAAACGGCCATGCTCAGTCGTACCTCATGTCATCAGGCACGGGGAGATCCGTCGGCGGTTCCGGCCGGTCGACGCCGGACAGGCGCCGGCTGTCGCGCAACTGGTAGACATAGGCGAGGACCTGCGCCACCGCGATATACAGATCTGCCGGAATCTCCCGGCCGATCTTCGTGGTATGGAACAGGGCCCGGGCCAGGACCGGCGCCGAAAAGATCACGACATGGTGTTGTTCGCCGATGTGGCGAATACGCATGGCAACGAGATCCCGGCCCTTGGCCACGACCCTGGGCGCTCCGGCCCGATCGCGGTCGTAGGCTAGGGCAACGGCATAATGTGTGGGGTTGGTTACGATAACGTCGGCCTTTGGCACTTCTTCCATCATGCGCCGGGTCGCCAGTTCCTTTTGCAAGGCGCGAATCTGCGATTTAACCTCGGGCTTGCCCTCCGTGTCCTTCATCTCGTCCCTGACTTCCTGCTTGGTCATCTTCAGCTGGCGCTTGTGCTCCCAGAGTTGAAAGGGCACGTCGACCACGGCAATCAGTACCGTGGCCGAACTGATGATAATGAACGACCAGAGAATGAAACCCGCGGCATCGACCAGCGCCGGATGCAAATCTCCGCGACCCATGAGTAACAGGCGATCGGTCTGGTACCAGAGCAGCACACTGAGTATGCCGATAACAACGCAAAACTTGGCCAGCGCCTTGAGAAATTCCACCAGGCTCTTGATGCTGAACAGACGTTTGATGCCGGCGACGGGATC
>JBFGPT010000179.1:0-4165 GCA_041564575.1 Gammaproteobacteria bacterium
CACCGGACGGCGAACTGTTCAGCGATGCCACTCTGTCCACGTTAAAACAACTGCGCGATGATCTTGGTAAACTGGAGTATGTCGATTCCTATGTCTCGATCCTGGATATCCCGCTGGTCAAGGTGATCGAGGGATCCATCGTCGACGTTGCCGAAAATTACCGGACACTGGAGTCACCCGGCCTCGACATGGACAAGGCCCGGCGCGAGTTGCAGGAAAGCCCGCTGTACAAGGACCTCCTCATCAGCGAAGACGGCAAGACCACCGCGATACTGCTGTACCTGAAAAACAATCCCGAGTACCGCAAGCTGCAGAACCGGCGCAATCAACTGCTGATCCGCAAGCACCAGGAAGGGCTGGACGAGGCCGGGCGCCGGGAACTGGTCAATGTCACGCAACGCTACGAACTGGTCAAGACCGAGGTCGATCAGGCCAATCACCAGGTCATCGCGGATATCCGCGCGGTGATGGACAATTACCGGACGAAGGGCACGCTGTATCTCGGCGGGGTACCCATGATTGCCGATGACATGATCACCTTTATAAGGAATGACCTGGTGGTATTCGGTATCGGGGTATTTCTCTTCCTGGTGATCATGCTGACAATTATATTCAGGCAGCCGCGCTGGGTGATCCTGCCGTTGTTGAGTTGCGTATTTTCCGGCCTGCTGATGATCGGCCTGCTGGGCCTGGTGGGCTGGCGCGTGACCGTGATCTCCTCGAACTTTATCTCATTGATGTTGATCCTGACCATGTCGATGAACGTGCACCTTATCGTGCGTTACCGCCAGCTCAGGCGCGATCACCCGGACCATAGTCACAGTCAACTCGTTCACATGACGATGTGCAAGATGGTCTGGCCCTGCCTGTACACGGCACTGACCACCATGATGGGTTTCGGTTCTCTGGTGGTCAGCGAGATCAAGCCCGTGATCGATTTCGGCTGGATGATGACCATCGGCCTGGCGGTGACCTTCCTGACCTCTTTCCTGTTGTTCCCGTCAATACTGATGCTGGCCGGCCGGCTTGAAAAGGGCGAGCAGGTCAGCGAAGAGGTGCCGTTCACCGCGGCACTGGCCAGGTTCACCCTGGATCATGGCAGAAAGATCATCTTGATCAGCGTCGTGCTCGCCCTGTTGACCGTGGTGGGCGTGTCACGGCTCAAGGTGGAAAACAGTTTCATCAACTATTTCAGCGACAGCACCGAGATCTACCAGGGTCTCAAGCTCATCGACGACAAGCTGGGCGGCACCACGCCGCTGGATATCATCCTGAAGTTCGATACCTATGAGAACGGTGACGCCGGGGACGGTGAGGACGATGAGTTCGCGGCGCTGTTCGGTGACATCGAGTCCGACAAGGCCGACTACTGGTTCACCAGTTACAAGATCGATCTTATCAAGGAGGTCCATGACTACCTGGACGGGCTGGACGCGGTCGGCAAGGTCCTGTCACTGGCCTCGGTGGTACGGGTCGCCGAAGGCCTGATCAAGTCAGGCTCGTTTGATACCTTTGAATTGGCTATCCTCTACAAGCGCCTGCCGCCGGACCTGAAGGCCAGCATGCTCGAACCCTATATGAACATCGAGGCGGACGAGGCCCGCTTGAGCCTGCGCATACGCGATTCGCTCGAGGATCTCAGGCGCAAGGAGTTGATCGAGCGGATCGAACATGACCTGCAGCATAAACTCGGTCTGAACCGGGATGAATACCAGATGACCGGGTTATTGATCATGTACAACAACATGCTGCAGAGTTTGTTCCGTTCCCAGATCCTGACCCTGGGGGTGGTCATGCTGGGAATCGCGCTGATGCTGCTGGTGCTGTTCCGTTCCGTCAAGCTGGCGCTCATCGGCATCATTCCCAATATCCTCGCGGCCGGTGTCATACTCGGGTTGATGGGCTGGCTGAATATTCCCCTGGATATGATGACCATCACTATCGCCGCCATCACCATCGGTATCGCCGTGGATAATGCCATTCACTATATCTACCGCTTTCGCGAGGAATATGCCGTGCATGGGGATTACGTCAAGACCATGCAGGTCTGCCATGCCAATATCGGGCGCTCGGTGTTCTATACGGCGGTCATCATCATCATCGGTTTCTCGATCCTGGTGCTGTCGAACTTCATCCCGACCATCTATTTTGGCCTGCTCACGGCCCTGGCCATGTTCATGGCCCTGCTGGCCGCCCTGACCCTGCTGCCGCGGCTGATCCTGATCTGGCGGCCGTTCTGATCGGTCCCGGGTCGGACCGAAATAGTCGAGGAATTAGAATTATTTACGTGCAGAATGCCAATTCCTCACGTTCTCGCCCGGAATTCAGTTTCCAAGCCATGCGCTAATTATTACAATAGCCTCCCTTGAGCACAGGCCGTGCTTCTGCGGCGCTGATGAGCGCGATAAAAACCGGAGATTACCGCTCCTGTCCGATCGAACCGCAAGGGCAGGTCGCAGGTCTTAATGAACAGATATCTGTACCGAGGGAGTAAAATGAGAACAACAGTATCCTTTATGCTTACAGCATTGCTGGCGTTGACGGCCCCGGGGGGCCAGGCCGCCACGAGTAGCGCCATGGACGTTGTCCGCAATACCGCCACGCAGGTCATCGACCGTATCCGTTCGGAAAAAGAGCAGCTTGACAGTCATCCCGAGCGAATCTACGACCTGGTCAATGAACTGGTGATCCCGCATTTCGATTTTATCAGCATGTCCAAGTGGGTGCTGGGCAAAAACTGGCGCAATGCAACCGAGGACGAGCGCAGCCAGTTTACCGAGGAATTCCGCACCCTGCTGGTTCGCACCTATGCCAAGGCCCTGCTCGAATACTCGGAGCAGGAGATCAAGTACCTGGATGAACTGAGCAGCGAAAACTCCAACCTGGTCGTGGTGAAGACCGAGGTTAGCCAGTCCGGTTCCAGCGCGATCCCGATACATTATCGCATGCATGTCAGCGGCGGGGACTGGAAGGTCATTGATGTGGCCGTGGACGGGGTCAGCCTGGTATCAACCTACCGGGGCGAATTTGCCTCGCATATTCGCAAAAACGGCATCAGTAACCTGATCGTCAAGCTGGCGGAAAGAAATACTCAATCCCTGCAACCATAAGCCGAGATGACGCAGCCAGCGCAAAGACGGCTGCGTTTTTCCATTCAGCCTGTATAATGCCTGCCCCGGCGCCCTGGCCGGAGTTTGCAGGTACGGGGCAATGGAATTCCTGACAGGCAACACTTGGCAAACGCAATGATGACCCCCGAAAAAATCAGGCAGTTGATCGAAACCGGCATACCCGGCTGCGAGGCCCGCGTGTCCGGCGAGGACGGCACGCATTTCGAGGCCGTCATCATCAGCGCAGCCTTCGCCGGCAAGTCCACGCTGCAACAGCACCAGATGGTCTACCAGGCCCTGGGCCAGAGCATGGGTACGGATATTCACGCCTTGTCGATGCGGACCTTTACCCCGGATAGCTGGCAGGTGGCCACGGACGCCACGGCACAGAATCACTGAGGCGGCATGGACAGACTGATCATTCAGGGTGGGGCATCGCTGCAGGGCGAGATCTCGATTTCCGGGGCCAAGAATGCCGCCCTGCCTATCCTTTCGGCCACCCTGCTGGCCGACAGTCCGATCGTCATCGGCAATGTGCCGCATCTGCACGATATTACGACCACCATGGAACTGCTTGGGCGCATGGGATCGCAATTGCTGGTCGACGAGAAAATGAACATCGAGGTCGACAACAGCACGGTCAACAACCTGCATGCCCCGTACGAACTGGTGAAGACCATGCGTGCCTCGATCCTGGTGCTGGGTCCACTGCTGTCGCGCTTTGGCAAGGCCGATGTCTCGCTGCCCGGCGGTTGTGCCATCGGTTCGCGCCCGGTCAACCTGCATCTGAACGGCCTGACGCAGATGGGGGCGGATATCGTCGTCGAGGGCGGCTACATCAAGGCCAAGGCCAAACGCCTGCGCGGGGTGCGCCTGAACCTGGACATGGTGACCGTGACCGGAACCGAAAACCTGATGATGGCCGCTACCCTGGCCAGGGGCACCACGATTATCGAAAACGCCGCGCGCGAGCCGGAGGTTATCGACCTGGCCAATTGCCTGATCAAGATGGGTGCACGGATCGAGGGCGCCGGCAGCGATCGCATTGAAATCGA
>JBFGPT010000180.1:0-4127 GCA_041564575.1 Gammaproteobacteria bacterium
TAGAAGAAGCCCGGGCCGCGGCGGAACGCGAACAGGCGGAGGCGGCGGCAGCCGGGCAAACAGCGGAAGCTGACACGGTCACACCGGAAGAAATGCCCGAATCAATTTCGCCGCAGCCGGCCCCGGCGGCACAGCAGGCGCCCGCGGAACCGGCCGCACCGGCCGCGGATAAATCCGCCAAGGACAGGAAAGACAAGAAGGAGAAGCGCCCGCCTCGCGGAGAACGCCAGGAATTACATGTCGCCAGCGAAAAATCCGGTCGCAGGAAGCGTCGTCAGAAAACCAAATCGGTCATGCCGAGCCAGAACAAGCAGCATGCGTTCGCCAAACCGACCGCACCGATTGTCCGCGATGTCGAGATCCCCGAGAGTATCTCGGTCGCGGATCTGGCGCAGAAGATGTCAGTCAAGGCGCCTGAAGTCATCAAGCTGTTAATGGGTCTCGGGACCATGGCGACCATTAACCAGATCATTGACCAGGAAACGGCTGCTGTCGTGGTCGAGGAGATGGGCCACAATGCCAGATTGCTGAAGGAAAACGCTATCGAGGAAGAACTGCTGCAGACTGCCGAAGATCAGGGAGAGCAGGAGACCCGCGCCCCCGTCGTCACGATAATGGGGCATGTCGATCACGGCAAGACCTCGTTACTCGACTACATCCGCAGTACCAAGGTCGCCGCGGGCGAGGCCGGTGGCATTACCCAGCATATCGGCGCTTACAGCGTCTCGACCGACAAGGGCCGGATCACCTTTCTGGATACGCCCGGGCATGCTGCGTTCACCGCGATGCGGGCCCGTGGCGCCAGCGTTACCGATATCGTCATTCTTGTTGTGGCGGCCGATGATGGTGTCATGCCGCAAACGGAAGAGGCCGTCAAACATTCCAAGGCGGCTGGCGTACCGGTAATCGTCGCGATCAACAAGATCGACAGGGAAGACGCCGACGCGGATCGCATCAAGCAGGAATTGTCAAAATACGAAGTTATCCCCGAGGACTGGGGCGGCGATACCATATTCGTGCCGGTGTCGGCCAAGACCGGGCAGGGCATAGACGAGCTGCTGGATGGTATCCTGTTGCAGGCGGAGTTGCTGGAACTGAAGGCAAATCTGAATGGCCCGGCTACCGGAACGGTTATCGAATCAAGGCTGGACCGTGGGCGTGGCCCGGTTGCCACACTGCTGGTGCAAAACGGACAGCTGAACAAGGGCGATGTAATACTGACGGGCCATGAACATGGCCGCGTACGCGCCATGTTGAACGATCATGGCCAGGATATCGATACAGCCGGCCCGTCTACACCTGTTGAGGTTCTGGGTCTGTCCGGTACACCAACGGCCGGTGATGAGGTGATTGTGGTCGGCGATGAAAAGAAGGCCCGGGAAATTGCCCTGTTCAGGCAGGGTAAATACCGTGAAACCAAGCTGGCGAAACAACAGGCCAACAAGCTGGAAGACTTGATGTCGCAGATGGGCGAGGGCGAGGGCGCGACGCTCAACCTCCTGATCAAGGCCGACGTGCAGGGCTCCTCCGAGGCCTTGTCCGACGCCATGCAAAAACTGTCCAACGATGAGGTCAAGGTCAACGTGGTCAGCGCGGGTGTCGGCGGCATCACCGAATCGGATATCAACCTGGCGATGGCTTCCAGCGGTTTCGTCATCGGTTTTAACGTGCGTGCCGATGCCGCCGCCAGGAAACTGGTGGACGAGGAAGGAATCGACATGCGCTACTACAGCGTCATTTACGATGTTGTCGATGATGTCAAGGCGGCCATCAGTGGCCTGCTGCAACCGGAAATCCGCGAACAAATCATCGGAATTGCCGAGGTCAGGGAGGTATTCCGTTCACCGAAATTTGGCGATATTGCCGGTTGCATGGTTTCCAGCGGTGTCGTCAAGAGAAACAACCCGATACGCGTCCTGCGCGACAATATCGTGGTCTTCGAGGGCGAACTGGAATCCCTGCGGCGTTTCAAAGACGATGTCAATGAAGTCAAGTCCGGTATGGAATGCGGTATCGGGGTCAAGAATTACAACGATGTGAAACCGGGCGATCAGATCGAGGTCTTCGAACGGGTACAGGTGGAGCGCACAGTCGAGTAGTACGCACCGTTATGGCCAAGGAATATTCACGCAGCCAGCGCGTCGCCCAGCAGATACAGCGAACGCTGGCCATGTATCTGGAAAAGAACCGGATTGAGACCGGTGGCGGAATGTTGACCATATCCTCTGCGGATGTCAGCCCGGATCTGAAACATGCCCGGGTATTCGTCACCCTGCTGGGCAACGATGCTCCGATCCAGCCGGTACTTGATCGGCTCAATTCAGACACCGCCACCTACCAGCGCTATCTGGCCAGTAACCTGAAACTCCGCGTTACCCCGAAACTGCACTTCGAATACGACACCGTGCTTGAGCGCGCCAACCGTATTACAGACCTGATCGACGGGCTCGATCACCCGGCCGACTGATTCTTCTATGGCAGGCAGGCGACGCGCGCGTGGACGCAAGCTCAACGGTATCTTGGTGCTGGACAAACCGGCGGGTATGACCTCGAACGAGGCACTGCAGAAAGTCAAACAGCTGTATCAGGCGCAGAAGGCCGGACATACGGGCAGTCTGGACAAACCGGCGCGTGGGGTTTTGCCCCTGTGTTTCGGTGAAGCAACCAAGCTGTCGGGATTTCTGCTCGATTCAGACAAAGAGTACCAGGCGAGTTGCCGTCTGGGCATTACCACCAGTACCGGTGATGCCGCGGGCGAGGTGATCGGGGAAAAGGCGGTCCCGGAGTTCACGACGGCGGCGATAGAGCGCGTACTCGAGGGTTTTCGCGGCGACATCATGCAGGTGCCGCCAATGCATTCCGCGCTCAAGCACAAGGGCGAGCGACTCTACAAACTGGCCTACCAGGGTATCGAAGTAGAACGCCAGGCGCGTCCCGTGACCATCAGTGAATTACAACTGCTGAAACTGGAGAAAGAGATGTTCGATATCCATGTGCGCTGTTCCAAGGGAACCTATATCCGCACCCTGGTCGAGGATATTGGCCGTGAGCTGGGTCCGGGGGCGCATGTCGCCGCCCTGCAAAGAACCGCGGCGGGCCCATTCGACCAGGCCGTCATGCACAGCATGCAGGATATCGAGGCGGCGGCGGAACAGGGGCAGGCAGCCCTGGATGCCCTGTTGCTGCCTGCCGAGCGCGCCGTCGCGGACCTGCCACGGGTCGATCTGGCCAGTAGCGTCGCCTATTACCTGCTACAGGGTCAGCCGGTCATGGTGCCGCGGGCGCCAACGGGCGGCATTGTGAGGCTGTATAGCGAGGCTGAAAAGTTTCTCGGGATTGGTGAAATCCTGGAGGATGGGCGGGTCGCGCCGAGACGCATACTGAACTTGTCGGGCGCATGATTTCCATGCCGCATTTTTCTTGTTCAGCTTGAAACTGGCGGGTACAATACGCGCCCACAACGATGAGTGAAAGAATCTGGAGCATGAATTAATGTCATTAAACGCGCATCAAAAATCAGAAATTGTCAAGGAATATCAAAGGACTAGCAATGATACCGGGTCACCGGAAGTTCAGGTTGCCCTGCTGACCGCACGGATCACAGACCTGTCCGCGCATTTCAAGGACAACGCCAAGGATCATCACTCCCGCCAGGGTCTGTTGCGGATGGTCAATCACCGCCGCAACCTGCTGGACTACCTGAAGGAGAAGGACATCGATCGTTATCGTGAATTAATCACGCGGCTAGGCCTGCGCAAATAAACGTTCGTGGCACCGCCGTTAAGCAAGGTTTCATCAACAAGACTCATAAAACAAGCGCATAACCGGTGTATCTCTCAACTCCGGGCGTCACTTCATCCATCACGTATCATCTAGCATATTCAGGGTAATCTCATGAGCGTAGTACGAAAAGAATTTGATTTTGGAAACCGGCGCGTGGTCCTCGAAACGGGACGCGTCGCTCGTCAGGCCAATGGCGCGGTTTTGGCCAGCATGGGGGACACGGTCGTTCTGGTCACCTGTGTCGCCAAAAAAGACGAGGATCCGGACCGTGACTTCTTCCCTCTGACGGTCGATTATCAGGAAAAGACCTATGCCGCGGGCAAGATCCCCGGCGGCTTTTTCAA
>JBFGPT010000181.1:0-4124 GCA_041564575.1 Gammaproteobacteria bacterium
AGCGTGTACCGCAGCCAGTCATCCGTGCAGCCGATGATCTGTACATCATCCGGTGACAGGCCAACCTCTTCCCGCAATTCCCGGTACATGGCCTTCTCCGCGGTCTCATTCTTCTTGATGCCGCCCTGTGGAAACTGCCAGGTATTCCTGCCGCCAACCCTGCGGCCCCAGAATAACTGGCCTGTATCATTACACAGGATTATGCCAACATTGGCCCGGTAACCATCTTTGTCAATCATGTTTGCGCTGATTTCCTGACACGGCGTTTCATGATTTTTTCACAAAAGGCGCCGTAGATGCAATCGGTGAGTTGTCGTCTTTCATGCATGGAAGCGCTGTTCAATCGGGAGTATTGAAATTTGAAACTTGCGATATTTGATCTGGATAACACCCTCATTGCCGGTGACAGTGATTACCTGTGGGGAAAATTTCTCTGTGACCATGGTTATGTTGATGCCGAAGAGTATCAGGCCGGACATGACAGGTATTACCAGGATTATCTCGAGGGCTGCCTGGATATTGATGAATTCCTGCAGTTTCAGCTTGCGCCTCTGGCCGGGCGTCCCCTGCAACAGCTACACGAATGGCAACAGTGCTACATTGAAACCATGATCCGTCCGATCATCCTCGAACAAGCCAGGGCACTGGTCGAGGATCACCGTCGGCAGGGTCATACCCTGTTGATCATCACCGCGACCAACCGCTTCCTGACGGAACCCATTGCCGGGATACTGGATATTGAAAACCTGATAGCAACCGAACCCGAATTCAGGGACGGTCATTATACGGGCAAGCATACCGGCATCCCCTCGTATCGTGAGGGCAAGATCCAGCGCCTGGAACTCTGGCTGAATGAAAACGGACTGAACGTTGAGGAAAGCTGGTTTTACAGCGATTCACACAATGACATCCCCCTGCTCGAGCAGGTCGATCATGCCACTGCCGTCGATCCGGATGAGCATCTGCACCAGGCCGCACATAAGCACGGCTGGCCGGTCATCAGCCTCCGGGATAATGCGGAGACCTGATGCCCGGTGTGGACTAACCCAGGATCTTCGCGACCGCGTCGCGTTCCTCTTCAAGCTCCTTCTGCGTGGCGTCCAGTTTCGACTGGCTGAACTCGTCGATCTCCAGGCCCTGGACGATCTGGTAATCGCCGCCCTTGCAGGTCACCGGAAAAGAGAACATCAGGCCTTCCGGGATACCATAGCTGCCGTCGCTGGGCACCGCCATGCTGATCCAGTCATCATCCGGGGTACCCAGGACCCAGTCATGGATGTGATCGATGGCGCCATTGGCCGCCGATGCGGCACTCGAGGCTCCACGGGCCTCGATGATTTCGGCGCCGCGCTTGGCGACACGTGGAATATACTCGCTCGCATACCAGTCATGATCGACCAGGTCTTTGGCCGGCTTGCCCTTGACCGTGGTGTTGCTGATATCAGGATATTGCGTGGTCGAATGGTTGCCCCAGATGGTCATCTTGCGGATATCGCTGACGGTGGAAGCAGTCTTGGCCGCCAGCTGCGCCAGGGCCCGGTTGTGGTCCAGCCGGGTCAGGGCCGTAAAATTGCGCGGTTCCAGGTCCGGCGCACAGACCATCGCGGTATGCGCATTGGTATTGGCCGGATTGCCGACGACGACCACGCGCAGGTCACGGCTGGCATGGTCATTCAGGGCCTGTCCCTGCGTCTTGAAGATGCCGCCATTGGCCGCGAGCAGGTCACTGCGCTCCATGCCCGGTCCGCGCGGCTTGGCGCCAACCAGCAGGGCAAAGTTGACATCCTTGAAGGCGACATTGGCATCGTCCGCCAGTACGAAACCCGAGACCAGCGGGAATGCGCAATCGTCGATTTCCATGACGACCCCCTCCAGCGCTTTCATGGCCGGCGTAATCTCCAGCAGGTGCAGGATGACCGGTTGATCCGGTCCCAGCATTTCACCTGCGGCGATCCGAAATAGCAGCGAATAACCTATCTGACCAGCTGCGCCAGTCACTGCGACTCTTACCGGTTGCTTCATATTTTTTTTCTCCTGTATAGGTAGACTCAGCGTTTATCAATGAGCACGTACTCACGCCGTTCAGACCCCATGTACAGCTGGCGTGGTCGACCGATACGAAAATCCGGGTCTTCCATCATTTCCAGCCACTGGGAGATCCAGCCGGCAGAGCGCGCCAGGGCAAACATCACGGTATACATCGAGGTCGGGATATTCAGGGCCTTGAGAATAATGCCTGAATAAAAATCCACGTTCGGGTAGAGCTTGCGTTCGATAAAGTATTCATCCTCCAGCGCAATCTTTTCCAGCGCCATCGCCGTCTCGAACATCGGCACGTCGATCCCTTCGAGCTCATCGAGGAGATCGTGGCAGGCCTTGCGAATGATGGTCGCGCGCGGGTCGAAATTCTTGTAGACCCGGTGACCGAATCCCATCAGCCTGAAGGGGTCATCCTTGTCCTTGGCGCGCTCGATGAATTTCGGAATATTTTTAACGTCCTCGATCTCTTCCAGCATCCGGATCACGGCCTCGTTGGCGCCGCCATGTGCGCGGCCCCAGAGCGTGACAATACCCGCGGCGATACAGGCAAAGGGATTGGCCTCGGCGCTACCAGCCAGACGCACCGTCGAGGTGGAGGCATTCTGCTCATGGTCGGCATGCAGGATCAGCAGCAGATCCAGCGCCCGTACAGCGATGGGATTGGGCTCATAGTCCCGGCACGGGACCGAGAACATCATATTGAGAAAATTTTCCACATATCCCAGGTCGCTTCTGGAATATACAAAGGGATGGCCAATGGAATGCTTGTAACAATGGGCGGCCAGGATCGGCATCTTGGCGATGACCCGGTGGGCGGTCAGGATCCGGTCCTCGGGGTCGTTGATGTCCATGGCCTCGTGGTAGTAGGAGGACAGGGCCCCGGTGACGCCTATCAGGATTGACATCGGATGGGCATCATAGCGATATCCCCCGTAGAACCGCTCGAGGTGTTCATGCACCAGGTTGCGGCGGTTCAGCTCGGAACGGAAACCATCGAATTCCTCGCGGTTCGGTAACTCTCCGAACAACAACAGGTAGCACAGCTCCAGGTAGGTGCTGTGCTTGGCCAGTTGCTCGATAGGATAACCCCGGTGCAGTAGTATGCCCTCCTCGCCGTCGAGATAGGTGATCGAACTGCGGCAGGCCGCCGTAGTGACGAAACCGGGGTCGAAGGTGAACATCCCCAGGTTGCCGTATAATTTACTGGTATCGATCACCGGGGCTCCATAGGTCCCTTTCAGAACCGGACACTCCAGGGATTTACCGGACTTGTTATCCGTTATAGTTACGGTTTCAGACATCTAAACATCTCCAAAAGCTAACTTATTGAAATTACAGAAAGGTCGGTCCAGCAAGCTGGATTTTTATAATTTTTCACAGCATACAGGCCAGCCCGAGTTCCAGGCAAGGGTTAATCGGGCTGCATCCCTGACAAAATTCCCGGATTGGGAATGACAATACTGTTAGTTTGTATAAACTTATACACGGGTCTAATAAAATAACATAAGATAAAACAATTTACTTGTTGACTCTTAATGAGTATGGTTGAACACGGGTAAGAACCAACTTGTTTACAGGGACTTCAACTCAGAATACTTTGCTCTCTCAAGGCATACAGCAACCGCTCGCATAGCGCTCTGGCCAATATGACTGACAGCCCTTTTCTCTACAGCGGAAATTCCTGGTACATCGAACAGCTCTACGAGGACTACCTGCAGGATCCTGACAGCGTAGCCTCCAACTGGCGTACATATTTCGACCAATTGACGCAGGACGGCTCCGGCCGGGAACAGAGCCATACGCACATTCGGCAACGCCTGAAGGAAGCGGCCAGATCCGGACACGGGCCCAGGCCGGTGGTTGTTCAGCCCGTGGACGGCAGCAGCCGTAACCACGACAAGAAACAGGTAGCCGTGCTGCAGATGATCAATGCCCATCGTTTCCTGGGGCATCGTAACGCCAGCCTCGATCCCCTGAACCAGTATGAAAGACCGGAAATCAGCGAACTGAGCCCCGAGCATCACGGTTTCAGCGAGGAGGATATGGAGACCGTCTTCAATACCGGTTCACTGGTCGGTCCGGAA
>JBFGPT010000182.1:0-4114 GCA_041564575.1 Gammaproteobacteria bacterium
GGACAACATGCCCTTGATTGTCCACAGAGCATCGTTTTCGGGATCCAGCTTCAGGCCTTTCTCGATGTAATTATCGGTTTGTTCCATTTGCCGTTGGGACAGGGCCAGCCGTGCCAGACCGGTGTATGCCCCGGAACTCGTTTCATCAAGCGCAAGCGCATCCTGGAAGGATTTTGACGCCGCATCGATCTGGCTCAGGCCGGCATATGCATCCCCGCGTATTACCTGCAACTCGGCGGAATTCTCCTCCTCGACCGGGGCGGCTGTCTTATCCAGTACCTCCTGGAATTTGCCCTGGAGGTTCAGGGCGCGCAGGACATTGGTCTCAAAGTCATCGTGACTGTAACCCAGCGACCGGGCACTGTTGAATTCGCGCTGCGCCAGCGAACCATTACCAAGCTTCAGATAGGCCTCGCCCAACAACCACCTGGCCTCCGGCAGATTGCCCTCTTTTTGCAGGGCATTTTTCAGCTCAATGATGCCTTCAAAGATTTTTTGTTCGGCAAGAAAGCTCTTCGCCTTGTCGATATGCTGTTGCGGCGTCTGTTCCTCGCCGCAGGCCGTTAACAAGCTCAGGGTCAAAAACACCAGCAGAGACTTCAGAAAATTCATAGAACGTTGCTTGTATGAGTCGTCATTGACATTACACATTATTACTTTCCTCTGGAATTCACATTGGGATAAACAGGGTATTTACTGTTTCAGCCTGCCAACTTCCTTATCACCCCCGGCCTGCAGATCGGCATGGTAGGAAGAACGCACCAGGGGACCGCTGGCAACGTTCCGAAAGCCAAGCCCGCGGGCGAACTCGCCAAGGTCATCAAATTCATCCGGGTGCACGAAACGTTCAACCGGCAAATGATAACGGCTGGGTTGCAGGTACTGGCCCAGCGTCAGCATATCACAATCATGTGCGTGCAGATCCCGGATCACTGCCCTGACCTCCTCGATCTCTTCACCCAGGCCCAGCATCAATCCTGACTTGGTGATGATATCGGGATGTTGTCGTTTGAAATTACGGATCAGGGATAATGACCACTGGTAATCCGACCCCGGTCTGACCTTGCGATACAGGGCCGGTACCGTCTCCAGATTGTGATTGAAGACATCCGGCGGCATTTGTCGAAGCGCCTCCAGGGCCTTGTCCATGCGGCCGCGAAAATCCGGTACCAGGATCTCGATCCTGACAGACGGCGTGCGTTGCCGGATTTCAGCGATACAACGGTGAAAATGATCGGCGCCACCATCCCTGAGGTCGTCGCGGTCAACGGACGTGATCACGACGTAGGCAAGCTGCATCGCCTCAATGGTTTCCGCCAGATGACGCGGCTCATTTTCATCCAGCGGCGCGGGCCGCCCGTGGGCCACATCGCAAAAAGGGCAGCGGCGGGTACACAGATCGCCCATGATCATGAATGTAGCGGTGCCCTTGCCGAAACATTCCCCCAGGTTCGGGCAGGACGCCTCTTCGCAAACCGTGTGCAGCTGTTTTTCACGCAGCAGTTTTTTCAGACGCAATACCGCCGGATCCGTGGGCGCCCGTGCCCGGATCCAGTGCGGTTTTCGCGGCAGTGGTCCCTCGCTCGGTATGACCTTCACCGGGATACGGGAAGTCTTCAGCTTGCCCCTGAGATCCTTGTTAACGCTGACCTTGTCCATCATCCATGTGCCTGCAGACAAGCGCTTAGTCCCGGCCGGGCCTCGCCGCTGTCCGGCGCACGTGCGTCCGCAAGCGATTCAACCAGGTACGGCAACAATTGCGCCGCAACCTCGTCAACGGCAAGTTCAATGCCCAGGTCCGACATTTGCGTGATCTCCAGACCGGCATAGCCGCAGGGATTGATGCCCTTGAAGGGCGACAGGTCCATGTTGACATTGAGCGCCAGGCCATGCCAGGTGTAACCGCGCTTGACGCGAATACCTAGGGCTGCGATCTTTTTTCCATTCACGTAAACACCGGGTGCACCCGCGCGCCGCGCGGCCACTATGTCCAGACTGGCCAGATAATCCATGACGCCCTGTTCCAGACGCCGGACGAGATCCTTGATGCCATAGTGGCGCCTGCCCATATCGAGCAAACAATAGACCAGCAATTGCCCCGGGCCATGGTAGGTCACCTGACCGCCACGGTCGGTGTGTATTACCGGGATGTCACCGGGGTCGAGCAAATGCTGACGCCCGGCATTCAGACCGAGGGTATAGACCGGCGGGTGCTCCAGGCACCACAGCTCATCGGCGCTGCCCGGACTTCGCGCCAGGCTGTGACTGCGCATGGCTTCATAGCAGCCCTGGTATTCCACCCGGCCGAGATGTTTGATTTCAAATTGCATGTCTTACAAGGCCATGATTACCCGTTCGTGCGCGGTCAGATCCAGGTAGATATTGTCGAGCTGTTGCCGGCTTTGCGCCTGGATCGTCACCGTCACAGAGACAAAATTACCATGGCGGCTGTCCCGGGTCTTGACGGCGGCCTCCTGTATATCATCGACATGGCGGCTGACGATCTCATAGACCAGGCTGTCGAAATCGTCGCCCGCCTTGCCCATGACCTTGATCGGGAAGCAACAGGGAAACTCAAGCAAGCTCTCTCCTGTGCTTTGCTGTTCTGATTTACTCATCTGGGCGGTAAATTAATAGCTGCATGACTTGGCATAAGGCTACCATATTTGCCTGAATTCAGATGACTAATCCTTGCGAGCGCGGCTTGCCGGGTGCGGTTATTGGCAGCGAGCTCACATTGGCCGCGCCCATGCATCGATGTCGAAACAGGCAAGCACGCTCTGTAGACGATAAAAACGCTGGATCAAGCACTCGATTCAAATACAATGGATTAAAATTCGCGACCCCGGGGAGACGCCATGAGTATCAAAGAAAATGCAGCTAAAACAGACACCTGGATACACGGGCTGTTTATTATCGTCTATGGCGTCATCTTCTACGTCCTGTATGGCGTCATCTGGTTGCTGGTCATCATTCAGTTCATCACCAAGGTCGTCACCGGTAATCTTAACGACAATCTGTCCGAATTCAGCATCAAACTCACGGATTATGCCGTACAGATACTGAACTTCATTACTTTCCAGTCCGAGGAAAAGCCCTGGCCTTTCGGTGCCTCGCCGCAGTCCGGTAAACAGGATTCAACTACAGTTAACGAAGCGCCAACCGAGGCGATCGAGCAGAAAGACAACGGGGCCTGATACGGCCCCCGGCATGTCGATGTAACGTCCCTGCCCGGAGTTTTCCCTTCGCGGCACACGCGTGTTTGTGCATTGCAACATTCAAGGTATACTGACAGATCCTTTTATATCTATATCTTCTTAAAATATAGAAAATAATTACTTTTACTTATAAATTGCCCTGCTATGATCCCGAGCCGCCACCGGCAACCGGAATCCTGTAAGAACCGAATAATTAAGAACGCACTGCCCATGGAAAAACCTACGCGAAATCTTGATCGGCTATTGCCCGACGTCGAACTCATTCCGGGTATCGACGGTTACCGTTTCGCCGATCTGTTCCTGCCTGAGAAACTCAGGAATCTGCATGACCTCTTCCTCACCGAACTCGGTCATACACAACCGGACCTTGCCGGACGCTTCGAGCATTACCGCCAGACGCAGGGTGAAAACCTGTCCGCCGCGGAGATATCCACCCTGCTGGTCGAGATGGCGCCGCACGTGGGCGACTTCGTATCCCGGCTCTTCAACGTCGAGCAAGAACGGACCAAACAGGCAGCATCCATACGTGCCGAATTTGACAGCATCTTCATTTATAAAAACGAGATCGCCGCGAAGGTTGCCGCCAGGTTCAAAAAGGAAGACCCGTCAGCCTGGGACGTGCACGAGTTGCAGCAACAACTGTTGCTGTTAATCCGCGTACTGTTGAATGAAACCCCGCCATTTACAGATTCTGAGAAAACGGTGGCGCAAGTCGGCGCCCTACTGATCCGCCTGCATGAACACTACCAGGCGCTGGCAAAGGGTAAGGACGGCTCGATCGCTGACGCGAGCCTGGAAACTGACCGTATCACGGCGAGCCTGGCCGGCGATGCAACGGCCAGTCAGTCCCTGTCGGCAATCCTGGCACTGGAAGATCGTTCGGACATCATCGCGCA
>JBFGPT010000183.1:0-4108 GCA_041564575.1 Gammaproteobacteria bacterium
CGCACCGTGTCCGGTTTCAGATAATGGCGTATGTCCTCCAGCGGGAAACTGTGGGTCGCGCCCAGTGACAGGACGATGTAATCGTCCAGCGCTGCAGCCTGCAGTTCGAAATTGAACTGCAGGCAAAAGCGTTTGCGCAGCGCCAGCCCCCAGGCGCGATTTACCCGCGCGCCATAGGGTGAATGCACGACCAGGTGCTGGTCGCCGGCATCATCAAAAAAACGTTCAATGATGATCCGCTCGCGGGTCGGCAGTGCGCCCAATGCCGCGTGGGCGGCGGTAAGGTATGTAATCAGTTGTCCCGCGGCATGCGCATCCAGACCGGTTTCCGTGATCAGCCAGTCCGTGCAATCATCGGTGGACTCCGCAAGCCGGTCGGCAATGTCCTGTCTTAATTTCGATACCGCCCCGCTCAGGGCATCGGTGCGCCCCGGCGCCTCGCCGAACCAGAAGGGGATGTTGGGCGGCTGGCCGTTGGCGTCGGCCACGCGTACCTTGCCCTGGGTCACCTGCAGAATGCGATAGGAGCTGTTGCCCAGTTGAAAGATATCGCCCGCCAGGCTTTCAAAGGCAAAGTCCTCGTTCAGCGTGCCGATGAACAACTCCTCCGGTTCCAGGATGACATCGTAATCAAACTGGTCCGGTATGGCGCCGGCATTGGTCACGGCGGTCAGCTTCGCGCCCTTGCGCGGTTTGACGACGCGGTTGACCGCATCGCGGAACAGGTAACGGCCGCGCGGACCGCGCCGTGTGGTGTAGCCGTTCACCAGCATGCCGATCAGGCGATCGAATTGTTTCGCCTCCAGCGACCGGTAACAGAAGGCGCGGGTAATCAACTCAAACAAGTCCGCCTCGGACCATTCGCCGCAGGCAACCTCGGCGATGATGTGCTGGGCCAGGACATCCAGGTGTCCCTGGGGAATATGCAGGGTATCCAGCTCGCCCTGTCGAACCGCGCGCAACAGCGCAGTGCATTCGACCAGGTCATCACGTGTCAGCGGGAACAACCGGCCCTTCGGAATGGCATTGATGCGGTGTCCGGAACGGCCGATGCGTTGCAGGAAGGTTGAAATCGAGCGCGGCGATCCGAGCTGGCAGACCAGGTCGATGTCGCCGATGTCGATGCCGAGTTCCAGCGACGCCGTGGCGACCAGGGCCTTGAGTTCACCGTTCTTCAGGCGTTGCTCGGCGCGCAGGCGGTGCTCCCGCGCCAGGCTGCCGTGATGCGCCGTAACAAATTCCGCGCCGATGCGCTCCGCCAGGAAACGCGCGGCACGTTCCGCCAGACGGCGCGTGTTGACGAAGATCAGCGTGGTGTGATGCGACTCGATCAGTGCCGCGAGCTGGTCGTAGATCTGTTGCCAGCCCTCCATCGACATGACCGCGCTGAGAGGTGTTTCCGGCACGAGCAGCGCCAGATCGCGTTGCCGCTGGTAGCCGCAATCGATGATCGTGCAGGACTCGTCGCGCTCGCCGACCAGGTATTCGGCGACGGCATTGATCGGTTTTTGCGTGGCCGACAGGCCGATACGCGTCAGCGGCGCACCGGTCAGCGCCGCCAGCCGTTCCAGGGACAGGGACAGGTGGCTGCCGCGCTTGTTACTGATGACGGCATGAATTTCGTCGACAATGACGGTCCGCACGGTAGACAGCATGCGCCGCCCGGAATCACTGGTCAGCAGGATGAACAAGGACTCCGGCGTGGTTACCAGGATGTGTGGCGGTTGCCGCCGCATGCGCTCGCGCTGGTACTGCGGCGTATCGCCGCTGCGTACGGCCGAGGTAATAACAAGGTCGTCCAGGCCCTGCTGTTGCAGGTGATGGCGTATCCCCGCCAGCGGCTCTTCGAGGTTCTTGTGGATGTCGTTCGACAAGGCCTTCAGCGGGGATACGTACAGTATCGTGGTCGTGTCATCGAGCCCGGAGTGCAGGGCAGTCTGGACCAGGTCGTCGATTACCGCCAGGAATGCGGCCAGGGTCTTGCCGCTGCCGGTGGGCGCCGCGATCAGCGTGTGGCGACGATCGGCGATGGCCTGCCACGCCCGCGTCTGGACCTCCGGGGGCGCTTCGAAGGTTGCATTGAACCAGTCACGGACGGCGGGGTGGAAGGACTCAAGTGCCATGGACAGTCAGTTTAATCTCATTTGCCGGCGATTTCCCGGTATGGGGCCTGGAACAAGCCCTGACCCCGCAGGAATGCCGCTAGATCGATTTTTCCTGCAGGCCACTGAGTTTCAGGAGGTCTGCCCGGAGCCGGTCGATTTCACGTCCCAGTCTGGCATCCTGCTTCTCACTGCGCTGGTTCAGGAGAGCGGCAATCGACTGACTGATGATCGCCAGGTTATGCTCGAATATTCGCCCGTGTTGATCCGGTCTGTTATTGATCCTGTCTGCATGGGCCTGCAAGACCGCCTGTTGCCAGCCGGGATTGCGCTGGAGCAGGGGTTCAAGCCGTTTCAGCCAGGCCGCTCGTTCTGTGAGCCATTCCCGGTCAAAACGGATCAATCTGCCCATGGCGTTCTCCACAATGCGTTCCTGTTCCGGTTCAAGTTGACCGATGAATCTTTCCACAATGCCCGTCAGTCGTTCGGAACTGTCAGACCGGTACTCCTCATCGCTGCGCTGTAGAAATTTTTCCTCCAGCTCAGCCTGCTTTTTCCACAGGTTTTCGCTGAATTCCTGCATCTGCCGGTCAGTCATCGATTCGCCAAGTTCGATTGCGGCGGAAACAAAATTATCCTCGATGCGTCTTGCAGCAAACAGCATCTCGTCCAGCCAGCCCCTCACGGTGGATTCACCGAGGCCGGTATCGACGTCCTGCTCGATCCGGTCCAGCAGGTCTGCATAACGTGTCAATTCTTCATAGCGGTGCCAGTCGAGCAGTGGCCTGAGCCTTACCTTCAATATTTCCTTCTGGTCCGGCGTCAGGTCGACATAATCGTCCACATGCCAGGGAATCAGCCAGTCCAGCTGGTTGTATGTGAAACTGGCACTGCAGGCCGTCACCAGACACAGTGCCACGGCGAGCAGCCCGGATTTGATCAGAATCCCTGTTTCTCGCAACTGACATTTTCCGGTGACAATCGCCAAAATATATACCTTAACAAGATCAGGATATGGTCGAACCTGGTTCTTAAGAATGTAATTATCAATGTGACCATATAAAAACCGGTTCGTGCGGTGCTTCCAGGCCGGACTCTATCAATTAATTGACCTGCCGGGCGGCAGTCTTTAGAAAAGCGTACAGGTTATTACCATTGCCTGTGTGCGCCGCAACCAAAGATGCCCGTCTGTCCTCTTCGAACCTGGTGATACTTTTGAAATATTACTTGATACTCTCACATAGTAGAAATTTAACCTGCAGCGTGCTGTGGAGCAGTTTTTTTCAGAGAGAAAAAGAGTAGAATTTATTCCACAAAATACAAAAAAGAATCTCTCAAAGTACGAATCTTTAATGTACTGCACATGCATAAATTCAACGTTCCCGGAAAATTGCCTGACGCCTTGCCAGGCGAACTGATGACAAACAGGCAGGAGAAGTAAAGAGAATGAAATTTACCGAGATAATATCTGTAGCAGGTTACGCCATCGAGGCGGTCGGTGTTCTCGTAGTCGTCGTCGGGTCTTTCCTGTCTTCAGTCACGTTTATCCGTGCTTACCGGCAATTGCCGGAAGGTGTTGCCTATCGAACGTACCGGAGACAACTGGGACGATCGATTATCCTTGGCCTTGAATTTCTGATTGCCGGCGACATCATCAGGACCGTCGTCGTGGCAGATACGTTTGAAAACGTGGCCGTGCTTGGCATGATTATCCTGATTCGGACATTTCTCAGCCTGACGCTGCATCTCGAAGTGGAAGGCAGATGGCCCTGGCAACATGAGGAGAAAAGCGTGACTTAACGCCAGAACACCCGACAGTTGTTTCAATTCGATGTCAACCGTCAGGCAATTAATCCAATAAATTGTTTCAATGTTCGCTTCTGGCTAAAAGCGGACAATGAACGTACAAGCCAATATACCAGCTAGCATAAATAAACCGGGTACAGTGCCCAGGCAGCGAATAATAGATACATTATCTGCATAGACCAGTATCCGACAGGGTCCTC
>JBFGPT010000184.1:0-4088 GCA_041564575.1 Gammaproteobacteria bacterium
GATTACTGGGACAGCCTCGACATCCTGGTGCACTCCGTGGCCTATGCGCCCAAGGAACAACTGGAGGGCGAATATCTGGAGAGTGTTACCCGCGAGGGCTTCCTGACCGCGCATGAGATCAGTTCCTACAGCTTTTCGGCGCTGGCGGATGCCGCCCGGCCGATGATGCGCAGCAGCGGCGGCGGCTCCATGCTGACCCTCAGTTACATCGGCGCCGTGCGGGCCATGCCCAATTACAATGTTATGGGCGTGGCCAAGGCCAGTCTGGAAGCCAATGTCCGCTACATGGCCGCCAGCCTTGGCCCGGAAAATATCCGCGTCAATGCGATTTCCGCCGGACCGATACGTACGCTGGCTGCCTCGGGTATCAAAGGACTGAGGGAATTCCTCAACCAGGTGGAAAAATCCGCGCCCCTGCGCAGAAACGTCACCATCGATGAGGTCGGCAATGTCGCGGCCTTCCTGTGCTCGGATTATGCCTCGGCCGTGACCGGCGAAATCACCTATGTGGACTGTGGTTATAACGCCATCGGCCTGGGGACCTGACCGTTCAACCCGGGTCCGCAGAAGATTCAAACCTGTCTCACAATCCCGGATAGTTGAATCGGGCAAGTCCCGGGCGCTTCGACAAAGGCATGTATCACGGGACATGAAAACCAGGAAGCTGCAGGGCGAAGCATGCATGACACAGGTCTACATTGCGGTGGATAGCCAATGTTATTGAGGGCTATTCTCATCGGTGCCATTGCCGGCATATTTTGCGGCTGGTTTTTCGGCCCGGCCATGCAATCCATTGCCTGGCTGGGTGAGCTGTTTCTGAACGCCCTGAAGATGCTGATCATCCCGCTAATTGCGGCCGCCGTGATCAGTGGTATCGCGACCCTGGGAGACATCCGCAAACTTGGCAGGCTGGGTGGTTTCACGATCCTGTATTATGCCGCGACCACGGCGCTGGCGGTCCTGATCGGACTAGTCGTCGTCAACCTGATCCAGCCCGGCAACGGGATTGACACCGGATCACTCAGCATCCCGGAAGAAATCAGCCAGCGCGAACCAACCACGCTGTCGGACATTGTTCTGTCGCTGGTGCATCCGAATATCGTTGCCGCCGCCGCCGAAACCAGGTTATTACCGGTGATTATCTTTTGTCTGCTGTTTGCCGCGGCACTGACCACGATAGGTGAGAAGGGCCGGCCCCTGGTGGTGTTTTTCGACGGTCTGAACGAGGTCATGATGAAACTGGTCATCTGGTTCATGACACTGGCGCCGATCGGCATCTTCGCGTTGATTGCGGCCAAGCTCGGCGCCATCGGTGGGGGCGCGGCCTTTGCCCGGGAACTGGGCTCGGTCGGCCTGTACGTGTTGACCGTGATCATCGGCCTCGGTCTACATTTTTGCCTGCTGTTCGGGATCCTGTATTTTCTGGCGCGCCGCGGACGAAATTACCTGTCCAGCCTCGCGCGCGCCCTGGTGACGGCATTTGGCACCGCCAGTTCCTCGGCAACCCTGCCCCTGACCATGGAATGCGCGCTTGAAGCAGGGGTCGACAAACGCTCCGTGCGATTCGTACTGCCACTGGGGTCAACGGTTAACATGGACGGCACCGCCCTGTACGAAGCCGTGGCGGTCATGTTTATCGCACAGGCCTATGCCTTTGATATGGGGTTCTCCCAGCAGATGATTATCTTTATTACCGCGACGCTGGCGGCGATCGGCGCCGCCGGGATCCCGCAGGCCGGACTGGTCACGATGCTGATCGTGTTATCCGCGGTCAACCTGCCGGTTGAGGGTATTGGTCTGTTACTGGCGGTAGACTGGTTTCTCGACCGGCTGCGCACCATGGTCAATGTCTGGGGTGACAGTGTCGGTGCCGCGGTTGTCGGCAGGCTCCTGCCTGAGCGTGCTGCAGATCCGGTTCAGGATTGAAGCAGGCCGACGCTAGAGATTACTCTGGTAGACCTCGATTGTGGCGTCGTCCCTGAGTTGCCTGAACAGGCCTTCCCAGTCTGTCAGGGCGCGCAGGCGTTGTAACTCCGCCTTTACCGCGTCAATGGTCTTGCCCTTGATGTCCTGCGAGTAATTAATCTGTTTCAGCTCTATGATGGCGACATCGCCGTTACCCAGCGTAATGTTTTCGATGGCCGTCTTGCCCTGGCCGGACTGAGCCATACGATAGGCTGTCCTGATCACGGAACGATTCACATCGATTGCATCGCGCGTCACCGCCTGCAGGCTGTCGACTTCGATTCCGAGTTCACCGGCTGCCGCGGCCAGTGGCTGTCCCTGCCCCGTTTTCTCAAGCAATGCCTGGCTGGTTTCCTGGACCTTCTGCATGGCGGCCTGTCGCATCAGGATATCGCGGATTTCCTCCCGGACCTCGTCCAGTGGCCTGGTACCTTCCGCCTGTCGTTCGGCAAGACGCAGGATCACCATACGTTCCGGATCCAGTTCCAGCGGTTCACTGTTATTGCCGTTCAGCAACACCTCTTCACTGAATGCGGCTTCGCGGACCCGTGCCTCGGCAGCCAGACCTTCGCCCGATTCCCGGGTAAAAAAACCGGTGGTCTTCGGTTCGATTTCGATAGCATCCGCGGCCACCTGCAAGGTCTCGGGATGTTCGTAGCTCAGTGCGGCGGCCTGCTCCGCCAGGTCGAAATACTTTCTTTGCGCGACCTCACGGCGGTAATCCTTTTCGACCTGATCCCGGACATCCTCAAACTGTTTTTCCTCGGCTCGCAGAACCGCGATCAACTTGATGACGTGGTAGGCGTCTCCGGATTTTACCGGGGCGCTGACCGTGCCGGTCTCCATGGCGAACAACGTGTCGTCGATTTCCTGCTTCAGGACACCCTTTTTCATTTCCCCGGACTCACTGATGCTCACGAGTAAAGGGTCATCCGGCTTGCTTGAATACATTTCGCCTACCTGGACGAAATCGTCATTGCTGCGAAATACCTCCGCGATCTCCCGAGCCTTTTCCAGTACCGCTGCCTCGGCGTCACCCTCGAATTCTTCCTTTGCCTTGATCTTGGCCTGCCAGATTACCCGCCGCTCCGGCACCTGGTAATTGATCCTGTTGGCATTAAAGTAATTGATGTAATCTTCCGCGGACAGCGTGATCAACTCCGCGATCATGTCCACGGTGATATCCAGGTACTCGACCTGGATTTTTTCCGGCTGCACGAACTCGGCGTGATTCGACTCGTAGTATTCGACGATTTCGCTGTCCGGAATCTCAAGGCCCTCCGTGAATGACTTGACCCGGATGATGGCGTAATCAAAATCCCGGGTTTGCTCTCTCAAGGTGGCAATTCTTTCCACCTCGGCGGGCACGGTAAAGGCGGTCTCGGCGATCGCGCTTTGCAATTGCTCGGACATCATGTCCAGCCGTATCTGCTGTTCGAAGGTGCTCTCGTTCATGCCCAGCGTGGTCAGCGTCCTCTGGTACAGGGCCGGATCGAACTGGTCCCCGGACTTGAACGTCTCGAGACTGTTTATCGTTTCGTAAACACGTTGATCACTGACCCTGAGGCCATAACCGATGGTCGTCTGGTTCATCAGTTCATTGTCGATGAGACGATTCAGGGCTTCCTGCTGGAACACCGGGTCATCGGCGGGAATGGATTGGCCGGTGATGTTCTGTACCTGCTGGCGAATATTGTAGAAGGCGCGCTGAAACTCGCTGGAGGTGATCTCGGTATCATTGACGACGGCAACAACGGGCTCTCCGCCCTGGCCGACATAGGAATTGATGCCCCACAGGGCGAAGGTCAGTACCAGCAGGCCAACGATGATGCCGGCGACCCAACCACTGGATTTTTCACGAATTTTCTGCAGCATCTTCTAACAATTACCCTACAAACAGGGAGCCCGCATGGCTCCCGGTGGCGCGGATTGGGCCCCGCGGACAGACGCGCCCGCCGGCCGGGCAAGTCCCTGGTTATTTTCCATTTTTTTGATTATTCCCGCCTGAAAAGTTTCAGACGGAAAGCTCTGTCTTAGCAGCCGGTACAACAAAAACGGGCGTACTGTTAAGGGTACGCCCGTGCTGTATGGCGGAGTGGACGGGACTCGAACCCGCGACCCCC
>JBFGPT010000185.1:0-4079 GCA_041564575.1 Gammaproteobacteria bacterium
AACCACACCATCATGGAGGTCACCTGCCTGGACCAGCCCGGTATCCTGTCACGCATCGGCGAGGCCCTGCGCGACTGCAACGCCCGCATCCACGGCGCCAAGGTCGCCACCTTCGGCGAGCGTGTCGATGACCTGTTCTTCATCACGGACAAGAAAAACAACATCATCCGCGATCAAGCCATGCTCGATTGCCTGCAGGAGTCCATCACCAGCAAGCTGGGCGATGGCAATGCCACCAGGGCTCATGATCACGCCGCCGCGGAGCAGGTCTGAACTCATGTCGCGTGCCGGCAGCATGGCCGGCCGCACGCTCGCCGAACTGGCCGGCAAACACGGTATCCGCGTTCCCGACACCTTGAGAACACAGAAAGGCTGGGTCGGGGAATTGATGGAGACCCTGCTCGGTACCGATGCCGGCACCCGGCCGGAACCGGATTTCACCTCACTCGGCATCGAGTTGAAGACGCTGCCGCTGAATGACGCGGGCAAGGTGCAGGAATCCACCTTCGTCTGCACCGCCCCGCTGATCAACCCGCCGGGCCAGTGCTGGGAAAACTCTCCGGTACGCAGGAAACTCAATACCGTGTTATGGATCCCGGTCGAGGCGGATCACGGCATCCCGCTCGGCCAGCGCCGCATCGGCAACCCGATGCTGTGGCAGCCGGACGCAGACCAGGAATCGGTACTGCGCCAGGACTACGAGGACATCATGACCTTGATCCAGACCGGACAACTCGATCGGATCAGCGCCGGCACCGGCCGCTACCTGCAACTGCGGCCCAAGGCCGCCAATGCCCGTTCACTGTGCGAGGCGCTGGATGCCGACGGCAACCCCGTCCGTACCCTGCCGCGCGGATTTTACCTGCGCGCGCGTTTCACCAATGCAATCCTGCAAGAGGCCTACCTGACGTAATGCGATGACGAGTGACGTTGATTACCGCTTGTGCATCGCGCCGATGATGGACCGGACCGACCGTCATTTCCGTTATTTCATGCGCCTGATCTCACGGCGGGTGCGCCTGTATACCGAGATGATCACGACCGGCGCGTTGCTGCACGGCGATCGTGATCGTTTCCTGCAATTTGACCCGGCCGAACATCCCCTGGCCGTACAACTGGGCGGTTCGGATCCGCAACAGCTTGCCGACTGCGCGCGACTGTGCGAAGACCGTGGCTACGACGAGATCAACCTGAACGTCGGCTGTCCCAGCGATCGGGTGCAATCCGGCGCATTCGGCGCCTGCCTGATGAACCTGCCGGAGCGCGTGGCCGAATGTATCGCGGCCATGAATCATGCCGTCGACATCCCTGTCACCATCAAGTGCCGTACCGGCGTGGATGATCGTGACCGCTACGAGGATCTGTTCGGGTTCATCAGCATGACGGCCGGCGCCGGTTGCACGGTGTTCATCGTGCATGCGCGCAAGGCCTGGTTGAGCGGACTCAGCCCGAAACAGAACCGCGAGGTTCCGCCCCTGCAATACGACATGGTGTATCAGCTGAAACGGGATTTCCCGCAACTGACTATCGTCATCAACGGCGGCTTTAACGACATGCCGGACATCCGCCGGCAACTCGACTTTGTCGACGGTGTCATGATCGGCCGCGCCGCCTATGCCGAGCCCTGGTTACTGGCATCGGCCGACGCCCTGTTCGGGGCACAGGACGGGTCCGTGCCGACCCGGATCGATATCCTGCGGCGGCTGTTACCCTACGTGCGCCGCGAGATCGCGCAGGGCGCGCGCTTGCAGCAGATCACCCGGCACATCCTCGGGCTGTTCCAGAATCAACCCGGGGCGCGCAGATTCCGCCGCTGGCTGTCCGAAAACGCGTACAAACCCGCCGCAACGACCGAGGTACTGGAGCGTGCAATCGAGATCATGGAAACCGGCGGAGCCGGTTGAGTCGCGGGATCAGCCGGTCACTTCGCTGGCGAAATTGAGCGGCAACATTTCGTCGATCATCTTCTGCATCAGAAACGGAGAATGGACGTAGGCCCGCATCAGGCGGGTCAGGTTGATGCAGAGACCGGATATCTGCTCGATATCATCGAGGATATCCGTCCGATCGGCAAGGATCTCCGTAAGGATAAAGATCACCGCTGGCGTGGTATCAAGTTGCACGGCGATGCGCTTGATTTGCAATGGGCCGAAACCGGAGCCGCGCTCAATCTTGGACAGATTGCCACGGTTGATGCCGGTCAGCTTTTCCAGTTCGCGGATGCCGATGCCCCTTGCATTCCTCAACTGCCTGATAATTTTCCCTGTAATCATTTGCCTTACTGACATGTCGCCAAATTAACAGCCCGCCTTGCGGGGATGATAGTTCCTGGGATTTCTATCGACCACAGGTTAAAAAGCTTGAATTCTTATGCCCCGCGGCTGAATTTAGCCGGGGTCGCGTGGTCACAGGAAACAGGCGTTGCCCCGTTATGTTCATCTATGGGAAGATGCCAGCGGATTTCAATTCATCAACTTCGAGGATACCCAATGAAAATCTCCACGTACCTGCTGTTTGGCCCGATCCTGTTGTTGCTTTCCCAGGCGGCAAGCGCGGAAATGGAGCTGACCACGGACAAGCAGAAATTCAGTTACACCGTCGGCATCCAGATCGGTAACAACCTGAAACAGGGGGGTGACGTCGATATCGATGCCCTGACCCAGGCCATTCGTGATGTCTACGCGGACACGCCCTACCGCCTGAGCACGGAAGAGATGCAGGCCGTCATGCAGCGTTTTCGCGACAAGGAAATCGAGAAGCGCATGGAGGCAGCCCAGTCCAACCGCAGCAAGGAAAACGAGTTCCTGGCCCAGAACCGGGAAAAGGCAGGCGTGGTCGTCACCGACAGTGGCTTGCAGTACAAGGTGATCAATGCCGGCGACGGGAAAAAGCCGAAAGCCAGCGACGAGGTCGAAGTACATTACCGCGGCACCCTCATCGATGGCACCGAGTTCGACAGTTCCTACAAACGCGGGGAATCCATCACCCTCGGCCTGAACAATGTGATCAAGGGCTGGCAGGAAGCCCTGGTCCTGATGCCGGTCGGATCAAAATGGCAGATCTACGTGCCCTCGGAACTGGCCTATGGCGAACGTGGCGCCGGGGCGGCGATCGGGCCCAACGAAACCCTGATTTTTGATATAGAATTACTTGAGATTAAATAAATAACTTTCTGTAAATAAAGTATATTTTTACTGTAATTAATGCACTACTTCAGATTGCGCGGGATCCGCCCGCTACGGGCGGATCTCACCAGTCGTCTTCCAGCCCGAATTCACTTTCCAGTTGCGCATCCGGCAGGCGGATACCGGCGCCGATTACGGCGAACATGCCGTAACTTTGCAGATTATCGTTGAGTCCGTTCGCGCCCGCCGCGAGCGCGGCCGCGCAGTCCGCGGTCCCACCGCCATCACAGCGGTCATCGCCGCCGGGCGGGCCCGCGTTACCGTCCCGTGTTGCCGTAAGCGGCGCAACGGGCTGTGGCAAGACCCGGCCGGGCAGGTGCAGCGGGTGACGATCAAGCGTACGGCGGGGCTTGAACGCCAGGGCGTGCAGATACGCGGTGTCCGCGCGCAGCCTGGCATCCGCGACAGCTTCCGCGTATGCCCCCGGTGACAGGGTCAGTAATACGTTAATAATCATTGTCGGCAGATAAACAGACGGACTTTTAATCATGTTCCGGTGCCTCCCGTTGTTCGTTGCGCCGGCCAGCCGTGAGCCGCCAAGACTATCCCGGCTCGTGGCAAAGCGCGTAAGGGAAAATTTTAAAGTGTGATGCAGTAACTCAACGGTTCGGGCGCGGCCCGGTTGACCGCATGGCGCTCGCAGATCTTGCGCAACAGGAAGCGGATCGAATCGGCGACCAGGCCGGGCTCCTGCAGATGAGGCAGATGTCCACTGTTCCTGGCAATCACCTGCCAGGCATCGGAGGTCAAGCCGAGAAACTCACGCTGCAAGTTCAACCAGATACGCTCCAGGTTGTTGCCATAGGGATTATTCGGCCAGACCCGCTGGCCGCGGGTCAACACCAGCAAGGGGACATTGGGCAACCGCCCGCCATGGCTAACCTGTGCGCCGCT
>JBFGPT010000186.1:0-4072 GCA_041564575.1 Gammaproteobacteria bacterium
ATAGCCTGTTATGCGGCGAAGGATATAGGCAGAAACAGGGTGCATGTCTATCAACCTGATGACGATGACATGAAAAATCGCCAGGGTGAAATGGAATGGGTCGGAAAGATTAATGATGCCCTGAAAGAAGATCGGTTCATTCTTTATTTTCAGAAAATTCTGCCATTCAATGAAGATAATACAGAGGAAAATTTCGAAGTCCTGCTGCGCATGATCGGGGAAGAGGGCGAAGAAATAAGCCCGATGAAGTTCATTCCATCAGCGGAAAGATACAACCTGATGCCGTTAATTGACCGCTGGGTAATTGAAAACACATTCAGGAAAATGAAGTCCTTCAGGGACAAGAGGAAATACCATGTCTCCATTAATATTTCAGGACAAAGCCTGGGTGATGATGAATTTCTGAAATTTGTGAATACGACATTTAAGGAAATCGAGATGCCTTCCTCACTGGTATGTTTCGAAATCACCGAGACAGCCGCCATCTCGAATTTTCCCCAGGCACTGCATTTCATCCAGGTTTTGAGACAAAATGGCTGCAAGTTTTCGCTGGATGATTTTGGCAGCGGTCTTTCTTCCTTCGGCTACTTGAAGAACCTGGCCGTGGATTACCTCAAAATCGACGGAAGTTTCGTCAGGGACATCATTGCAGATACCACGGATCGCGCCATGGTCCAGGCCATCATCAGTATCGGCCACACGATGAATATCAAGACCATCGCGGAATTCGTTGAAAATGACGAAGTTGCGGATATGTTGCGCAACATGGGCGTGGATTACGGCCAGGGCTATGGGTTGCATCGCCCCGAGCCATTATAAATAGCTATAAAAACATAAAGACACGAGTGTAATTCCAGCTTCGTTCCAGAACATGGCGTGACGGCACATAGATATACTGTAATCAATATATACGGGCCTGCCGGGAAAAACCTGCGCTGGTCCCGGTGATTACACAAGCACCTCCATATAATATATTTATCAGTGAGTTAAGTATGAAGCTTCAGAATAAACTGATACTTTTGACCTGCGGATTGATGGCCGCATTACCGATCCACGCCGACGCCAGCGATGTAGACGAGCGGGCCGTGCAATCGCGGCAACTGGTCAAGGAATTTGCCGGCCGCTTGCAGGGCCGGCTGAAAAGCGCGCTGGAGGAGGGCGGGCCGGTCAACGCCATTGGCGTTTGCAAGATTTCAGCGCCGGAAATCGCGGCAAACCTGTCCACCGATGGCTGGCGTATCGGACGCACCGCGCTGAAGACCCGCAACCCGAATAACCGGCCCGATGCCTGGGAATTCCGGATGCTTGAGGCTTTTGAAGACCGCAAGGCAGCGGGCGAGGATGTGAAAACACTGGAGCATTTCGAGGATACGCAGATGGACGGGAAAACGGTGTATCGCTACATGAAAGCCATCCCGACCGGCGGCCTGTGCCTGACCTGTCATGGATCGAACCTGCAGGAAGACGTCCAACAGGCGCTCAGGCAAAATTATCCTCAGGATCAGGCCACCGGGTTCAGCACGGGCGATATCCGTGGCGCGTTTACGCTGATCCGGGAAAATTAATTAATCCAACTGTCTAGAAATCCGCGCGGATCGTCAGATTGAGGAAATCCTCGCGGCCCAGCCGCCGGTTCCATTCCAGGTTGCCGGTGATGCCATCGGCGTTGAAATAACGCACTCCAAGGCCGAGCATGAAGTCATCATTGTCGTTGGCCGGTTGCGGTCCCGAGGCGACGGCGATTTCCGTTGACCGGAAATCACGTTGATAGCTCAACGTCCGAGTTCGTCCTTGCGCGACAGGTTGGCGGTCAGTCATTGGCACAGGTATCCAAACAGGTGTTTTCGAGCGGACTTCCAGACGACAGCTTAACATCACTAGTAACTCAATAAAATACAATTAGTTACAAGGTTATATTAAACCCGGTTGTGGATTATGTTCTTGCTCCGGCCTTATTCTATACTTCGCATAATGTATATTATGTTAAATTATGTATGTACCTGCGTATGGCCCTGGCCGATTGACTAATCAGTACGTCCTCCCCTCTAGTTCTTTCTCAATACTGCTAATCAGACGTTCCAGATATTCCATGAGATTTCGACGGTTATTGTCGGCAATGTTCTCCTGGTTGAGAAAATCGTGCAGGTAGCTGGCCGCGTCAGCGACGTTGCCGACCGTGTAGAAGCCGGCGGTCAATGAAATCCTGCGCACGATTTTTACCAGGTTCCGGCGGTTATGCTCCTGCAGTCCGTGCTGCTCGATGCGTTGCAGGTAGTCCATGAGTTCATTCCGGCGGTCGGCCAGTTGTTCCCGGTATTTGTCGCGCAGCACCGCCGCCCCCGCCTGTTCGATATTCTGCTTCGATCTCAGGATCAGGTAGGAGTTAACCGTGCCGAGCAGGTTTTGCAAACCGATGGGTTTGACGATAAATCCGTTGAAGCCGGCGTTCATCGCCTCCGCGCGGTCACTGTAGGATGTCGAATTACTGATCCCGAGGATTGGATTCGCATAGCCCTGCTTGCGTATCTGCCGGATAACCGCGCCGCTATCCGCCTGCTGCATATCGAAATCGAACAGGACCAGGTCGGGTTTTCCTTCGACCGCCTGTTTGACGGCTTCCCCGGTGCCAGCAGCCAGGTGGAGGGTGACATGCGGTGCATGCAACAACTCACGGTAGAGTTCTGCCTGCTCCGCATCATCTTCGACAATGAGAATGCTGACCTTGTCTTCCTGCCTGTCCGTGGAAAAATCCCGGGTTATTGTCGTACTTTCCACCGGCAATGAGGGCCTGGCCTGCAATTGCAAGGTAAACCTGGAACCCAGACCGCGTTTTGAGGTGATTGCGAGCGTTCCATTCATTGCATCCGCCAGTTGCCTGGCAATGGAAAGACCGAGCCCCGCCCCCCTGGACTTTTCATCCAGCCGGATGAACGGTTTCAGTATGTTCTGCAATTGATCTTCCGGTATGCCAATGCCGGTGTCCTCGACGGTGAATGCCAGCCGGCCGTCTGCATAACTGCATCCGAGCGTAACCGAACCCGTCTCTGTAAACTTGACCGCATTATCCAGCAGGTTGATTAATACCTGCCGCAATCTCAATTCATCCAGTAACAGGCGGGTCCCGGACCTGACGCGGTTTTCGATGATCAGCTTCAGATTTTTCCTGTTGGCCGGCGGCAGGAAGATACTGGAAAGATCCTGCAGCAATTCATTGATATCGGTGGGCGCCTCGTGGATATCAATATCGGAAAATTCATACCGCATCTGGTCAAGCAGGTTTTCCGCCAGCGACAGCAGGTATTTTGCGCCGCGCTCAATGGCATGCAGTTTGTCCAGGTCAGGATGGCCCGCTTCGAGTCGGGATTTCAGTACGTGGGTATATCCCAGGATGGAGGAAATCGGCGTCTTGAACTCTTCCGAGATGTTGGCGATGAAACCGGCCTTCAGGCGGCTTTCCTCCTGCAACAGCCGGTTCTTCTCAATTAGCGCCTGCTGCGCAACTTGCAACTCGCCGGTCAACTGCTCGAGTTTCTCTTTCAGAAGTACCGCCTCGTTGCGCGTCTGCAGATCGGCTTGCTGCTCGCGATAGGCTTCAGACACGTCCATGATGAGTATGGCCACATGGCCCTTGTATGGCAGAGCAATGATATGGCTGATTACGTTCTCATGATGAAAGAACGGGATCTGTATCGCCTCGTCCGGATCGATGCCAAACAGGCAGTCCAGGTGATCGCAAACATTCTGCCCTTTCCTGATATCCTGTAACCCGTAGTGATCCAGCCTGCCCGTGGCCTCCACCACATCGAGTGCCCGGTTGGCAATGATATAAGCGGGTGATGACAGCTCGAACAGGTATTGCCGGAGTTCATCGATGGCCTCCGCGGTGAGTCCGGCCATCATTGCGCTACCAGTATCTGCGCGAGTTTCGAGAATGCGGCATCGACGTTCTCGCCGGTTTTCGCGCTGGTGCGAAACAGGCAGTCATCGGCAATACCCAGTTCATCCACCTGCCTATCGGATACGTCCCATTGATCGGCAAGATCGGACTTGTTCAGGACACACACGGCCGGCG
>JBFGPT010000187.1:0-4063 GCA_041564575.1 Gammaproteobacteria bacterium
GAGTCGCGCGCATGCGCAGGTTCATACGCCACCCCTCCAGCATCCCGGTCAGGATCAGGAAGATCGAAGCGACCAGTGAGGCGGGCTCTACCCTGGTCAATGTCAGCTACGGCGGTCTCGCCCTGCATTTTCCCGAGTACATCGAGATCGGTACGGAGATCGAATTGTTGATCGATGTCTTTGAACCAAAATTCAGTATCAAGGGCACCGTGGTATGGAGTCAGGAACAGGTGGACGGCTATGACCTTGGCATCCGTTTTTCCGGTGACACCGATATGTTCAGGATGCGCATGGTCGAACAGGTCTGCCACATCGAGCATTACCGCCAGGAGGTCGAAAGCCGGCAGGGCCGGAAGCTCAGCAGCGAGCAGGCCGCCGCGGAGTGGATTGACAGGTACGCAAAGGATTTTCCAGCCCTGAACCGGGAGCAGCCCTGAGTCTCCCATGAAAAATTTCGATTGTAACAATCGATATTTTTGATTTTACAGCCCCCCTGTTTCGTTATATATAGCATTCTGAATTTCGACTCGGAAAGCCTAACTGGTTGATTTGGCTTGTTTAATCCTGTTGGTCATCCTGAAACAGATGAGGCCGGTATAACATGAAACATTTCGATCCTGAAGTGCAAGACAGTGACGATGATGAAGCATGTGACGATTACGAAGTCAGTAGTAACGATGATAGCGCGACCGTCATGGCCATACCTCAACGCAAGGCGACCTGGAGAGAAATTGAAAAAAGAAGGGAGTTGTTGATGCTCTCAAGGATGATAGAAGAGAACATAGACGACCATATTTTTAACTGAAAGCGAAGGTTATAGAAACATATACAATGAAAAATCTGTTTAAAAGCGCTGGCAGCATGTTTGCGTTCAGCGAATCAAGAAAAAACAACGAGAAATCCAGACCAGAGCCATATTCGAAACAGGGCAGTGATTTTTGTTTGCTCGAAACCGGACAGTCGGTTGCGGGCAATATCAAACTGGCATCCAATCCACGTATCGATTTCTTCGATTGACCGGAGTTCTCAGCTGATCAGGCTGAGGATACGGTCAAACTGCTCATTGTCCTCGTTCAGGATCAGGTAGGCGTCCCGCTCAATTGCAGGTGCGCCCCTGACCTTGAACAGGCGTTTTTTCTCGATATCCCGTTTAACCATGGCCGTGGGCAGGTAGGCTGATCCGCCGTTTTTTACCAGGTAGTCCCTGGCGATTCGGCCCAGCGCCAGCCTGAGCTTGGGGCTGGTCATGTCGCGGCATATCTGGCTGTGGGCCATGGAAAACGGCGTGCCCCAGTCGACATAGATATAATCGGAGTTGATGGCCGATGCCATGTCGATGTTTTCCCGGGTAGACACCAGCAGAAAGCGGATTGGAATGGTCTTGATGATCCGGATCTTTTCCAGGGGCGGAGGTTCATAGGTAAAAGCCAGGTCAAGGGTGCCATCCACGATCTGGGTATGGATGTTTTCGGAGGAAACGACATTACACGTTACCAGGAACTCGGAGAAGCCTGGTTCGATCTCACGCAACCACTTTTGCATATAGATGTCCCAGAGGCTGGAAACGGCGCCGACGCTGAGCGCCAGTTTGCCATGCTCGCTGCTGGCGACGTCGAGCTTGACCCGGTTCCACATGGAGATGATATTGCGGGCGTGATTGATCAGCTTTTCGCCACTTGCAGTCGGCTTGATGTTTTTCCTGTCGCGATAAAAAAGCTGCACGCCGAGTATCTCCTCAAGTTGCCGGATACGCGCGCTGACCGCGGACTGGGTAATGAACAGGTTTTCGGCGGCCTTGCCGAAATGCCGGGTCTTGTTCACTTCCAGGAAGGTTTTCAGGAGATCGGCGTCCATCAATTTATGTTATCGTTATTGATAGTTCTGGCCAATGATAGTCGATACTGATGAATGATGAAGCCACAGTTTCCACGGTAATAGGCTGGCGAGAATGGCTGTCCCTGCCGGAATTGTCGATCCCGTGTATCAAGGCCAAGGTGGACACCGGCGCCAAGACATCGGCCATACACACCTACAGCCTGGAAACCGTGCACGAGAATAACCGGGAATATGTACTGTTCAAGGTGCATCCGCTGCAAAACCGCAGTGATATCAGCATCGACTGTCGCGCCGAAATTGTGGACCGGCGCGTGGTGCGCGATTCCGGCGGACACGAGGAGGAGCGCTATTTTATCAATACCATGATCGCCTATGCTGGCCACGCGTGGCGCACGGACTTCAGCCTGACCAACCGCGAGGGCATGCTGTTCCGGATGTTGCTGGGCAGAAACGCGATAGTTTCCGGCGGTTTCATGGTCGATCCATCCCGTTCCTATGTTGCCGGCAGGCAGTTGGGGCGATACTACAAAACCAAACCTGGAGGCCCACAGACATGAAGATCGCACTACTGTCCAGAAATTCCAAGCTGTATTCCACCCGACGCCTGGTTGAGGCGGCGCAACAACGGGACCATGACATCAAGATCCTCGACGTGTTGCGCTGTTATATGAATATCACGTCCATGCGTCCGAGCATCCATTACAAGGGTGAGAGCCAGACAGGTTTCGATGCGGTGATCCCGCGTATCGGCGCCTCGGTCACCTTTTACGGCACGGCCGTGCTGCGTCAGTTCGAAATGATGGGGGTCTATCCCCTGAACGAGTCCGTGGCCATTTCGCGCTCGCGTGACAAGCTCCGATCCCTGCAGCTGCTGTCACGCAAGGGCGTTGGCCTGCCTATCACGGGGTTTGCCAACAAGCCGGACGATATCCAGGATCTGATCGAGATGGTCAACGGTGCGCCGCTGGTGATCAAATTGTTGCAGGGCACCCAGGGCATTGGTGTGGTGTTGGCAGAAACCAAGAAGGCGGCAGAGAGCGTGATCGAATCCTTTCTCGGGCTCAAGGCCAGCGTGCTGGTACAGGAATACATCAAGGAGGCCGGTGGCGCGGATATCCGCTGCCTGGTCATCGGCGACAAGGTCGTGGCGGCGATGAAGCGTCAGGCCAAGGCCGGGGAATTCCGCTCGAATATCCATCGTGGCGGTTCCGCCTCCCTGATCAAGATTACGCCGGAAGAACGCTCGACCGCGGTGCGCGCGGCCAGGACCATGGGCCTGAATGTTTGCGGCGTGGATGTCCTGCGGTCCGCGCATGGACCCGTGGTCATGGAAGTGAATTCCTCGCCGGGTCTTGAGGGCATAGAGAAGGCGACCGGCAAGGACATTGCCGGTATGATCATCGATTTCATGGAAAAAAACATCGAGCAGGGCACGACGCGGACCAAGGGCAAGGGCTGAAGAATGCGTGAGCCGATAACGATCGCCGGCGTCAGCGTTCGTCCCGGTGAACGGGTCTCGACAGAAATCCCGGTACCGAGCCTGTACACCCACACACAGCTGGAGATGCCGATACAGATCATCCATGGCCGCAATCCCGGGCCGACCCTGTTTTTGTCGGGTGCGCTGCACGGGGACGAGATCAATGGTGTTGAGATCATCCGGCGCATCCTCCATGCAAAATCGCTGAACCGCCTGCGCGGGACCCTGATTGCAATCCCGGTCGTCAATATTTTCGGCTTCATCAACCAGTCACGTTACCTGCCGGACCGGCGTGACCTGAATCGTTCCTTCCCGGGATCTGAAACCGGGTCATTGGCCGGCCGTATCGCCCACCTGTTTTTGAATGAAATTGTCTCGCACTGCAGCCACGGTATCGATTTGCATACCGGCGCCATACACCGTGACAACTTTCCGCAGATCCGCGCCGTGCTCGATGACCCGGAGACTGAAAGGATGGCGCGCGCCTTCATGTCCCCGGTGATCCTGAATACCAGCATCGTCCAGGGCTCGCTGCGCGAGGCCGTGGAAAAGCTGGGAATTTCGGTAATCGTTTATGAAGCGGGCGAGGCCCTGCGCTTCGACGAGGTGTGCATTCGCGCCGGGGTTCGCGGCGTCATCTCGGTCATGCGCGAACTTGAGATGTTGCCCGCGCTGAAACGCCGTAAAAAGACTGTCGATCCCATCGTCGCCCGTTCCAGTAGCTGGGTCCGGGCGCCGCAGAGCGGC
>JBFGPT010000188.1:0-4034 GCA_041564575.1 Gammaproteobacteria bacterium
ACCGGCCGGATGTCAGCCTGCCGGACAAGTTTCGCCGCATCATGCAGGCCTACCAGATCGAGATGGAGTATGGTCGCACCGTCGAGGCCTATACCGACAGCATCGAGATCAATGGCCAGGAGAATACCGTCGATATTCTCAGGAT
This sequence comes from Gammaproteobacteria bacterium, assembly GCA_041564575.1. Taxonomy (GTDB): domain Bacteria; phylum Pseudomonadota; class Gammaproteobacteria; order Eutrophobiales; family Eutrophobiaceae; genus UBA4486. The sequence continues at coordinate 146 of JBFGPT010000188.1, forward strand.
TGGCCGCCTCAGCATGGTGTACCTGAGCCTGGACAGCCGGGACAGCGGTTACTGGGACAATGATACCCGGTCCTGGAAACCCCTCGGTGAAGACTACCTGCGTTCCATACAAAAAGGCATGAAAATCGCGCGCAAGCAGGCCTCCCCCGATTTGTTCACCATTCCCGTGACCGCTCCGGAGAAAACCGAGTGAAACGGTTCATAATCATTCTGCTGATGATGACCGCCATGCCGCTGACGGCCGCGGACAAGCCCCGGACACTGGATGATTTGCTGAACCAGGTACGCACGGATCTCAAACGCGAGGACCAGTTACACCAGGAACGGGAAGCAAAATTCCGGCAACAACGTGACCAGCAAGCCGCGCTGCTGGAACAGGCCCGCAAGGAACTTGAAGCGCAAAAAACGATCAGCGTGAAGTTACGCAGCGAATACGACCTCATGGAACGGGACATCGCCGATCAGACACGGGTGTTGCAGGAGCGCGCCGGTGCGCTGGGCGAGCTGCATGGCGTGGTGCGGCAAATCGCCAGCGATATCGATGCTGTCACCGACGCCTCCATCATCTCGGCACAAAATCCGGAACGCGATATTGCCCTGGACAAACTCGCGGAAAGCCGCGAACTGCCGTCCATTCCCGAACTCGAAGGACTCTGGCTTCTGGTCCTGGGCGAGATGTCGGAGGCCGCCAGTGTGGTCAAATTCAACAGCCGTGTCATCACCAGCAGCGGCGACGAGGTGGATAAAACGGTGACCCGGGTCGGGGTCTTCAACGTGGTCGCCGATGGCCGTTTTTTGCGTTTTCTGCCTGAATCCAAGCAGCTGGTGGAACCGGCCGGACAACCGCCTGCGCGGCTGCAAAACCTGGCGGCGCAACTGGAAAACAGCAACATGGGCATTGCGCCTTTTCCGATCGATCCTACGCGGGGGGCGCGTCTGGCGCTGTATATCCTGGAACCCGATATCAAGGAACGCATACGCCAGGGCGGTATCGTGGGTTACATCATCATCGCCGTCGCGATCATCGGCCTGCTCATCGCCCTGGATCGTTTCATCGTGCTGGGCCTGGTCGAGCGCAAAGTCAAACAACAACTCAAGTCGAAAAACCCCGGCAATAACCCACTCGGACGCATCATGAAAGTCTATGAAGACAACCCGGAAGTGGATACCGAAACCCTGGAATACAAGCTGGACGAGGCCATCCTCAAGGAACTGCCGGGGCTGCAACGCGGACTGGCCGCACTGTCGTTGCTTGCCGCTATCGCCCCGCTGCTGGGCCTGCTCGGTACCGTGATCGGTATCATCGAAACCTTCCAGTCCATTACGCTGTTCGGCACCGGTGACCCGCGGGCCATGTCCGACGGCATATCCCAGGCCCTGGTGACCACTGTCATGGGACTGGTCGTTGCCATTCCCCTGCTATTGCTGCACAGCTTCCTGTCATCGAAAAGCAACCGCCTGACACACTTGCTGGACGAGAAAAGCAAAAGCTTTGTTGCCCTGCTGGCGGAAATCAACCGGCTCAGGACTTCCAATGCCTGACTATTTCGCTTCCCTGCGGGATTTCTTCGAGAGCGGCGGACCGGTCCTCGTCACTATCTTCCTGTTGTCGATCCTGCTGTGGATACTCATCATCGAGCGCTACTGGTATTTCCAGGTCGGCTACCAGAAAAAGCACAACGCCATTATCGGTATCTGGCAACAGCGCCATGAGCAGTCATCCTGGTTTGCCATGAAACTCCGGGACGGACTGTTGTCGGAGATCACCATCGCCTCGCAAAACAACCTTATCCCGATCAAGACCATCATCGTCGTGCTGCCGCTGCTGGGATTGCTCGGCACCGTCACCGGCATGATTTCCATCTTCGAGGTGATCAACATCTTCGGCACCGGCAATGCCCGTGGCATGGCTGACGGCATCTCGCGCGCGCTGTTGCCGACCACCGCCGGACTGGTCACCTCCATCGCCGGCCTGTATTTCAGCACGGACCTGGATAAACGCGCCAGGAACAAGACCGACCAGGCGCGTGATCACCTGACGCATCACTGAAACCATGCGATACCGGCACACACAGGAAACGAATGCCGCGGCCAGCGTGAACCTCACGCCGCTCATCGACATGGTGTTCATCCTGTTGATCTTCTTTCTCGTGACCGCGTCCTTTACCAAGGAATCCGGCATCGAGGTCGACCGGCCAACGGCGCAGACCGCCGTCCGCCAGGAAAAAGGCAGTCTGATCATCGGCGTCAGTGAGTCCGGCGAGGTCTGGATTGAAAACCGCAAGGTCGATATCCGTTCCATTCGCGCCCATGTCGAAAGACTGCATGCCCAGAACCCGGAGGGCACCGTGATCATACTCGCCGATAAAAAGGCCGATACCGGCGCCACGGTCAATGTACTGGACCAGGTGCGCCTCGCCGGCGTCAGCAACGTGGCCCTGGCCGCCGCCCCGGAATAGTCACCGCCGGGACAGCCATGAAGCTGCTCAAGCTGTCGCGTTATCCGGTCATCCTGCTGCTGGCTTTCGGTGTCAACCTGGGCCTGTTTATCATGATCCAGATCATGGTCACCCATGACGATTTCCGCGTACCACGCGTTGAAAACATGAATTTCGTGGACTTTATCCGTTTCCGGGAAGAACCCAGGACCCCGGATGAGATCCAGGAAGAGGAACGGCTGCAGGAACCGCCGCCGCCCGACGAGCCGCCGCCACCGCCGGAGATCAGCGGACCGGAGCCGGTGACGCCGCAACCGCTTGAAATCGACATGCCGCTGCCCTCGCTGGATGTGCCGCTCAGCCTCAGCGGCACGCCCTATGTCGGGGATTTCATGAAGTCGGCCCCGCCGGGCAAATTCCGCCAGGAAGCGCCGCCGCAGCCGAAAATCCTCACGGATATTGTGCCGACCATGAAGATACCCCCCGATTATCCAAGACGCGCCCTGCGCTCCGGAATTGAGGGCGTCGTCACCGTGGAATTCACCATTGGCACCGACGGCAGTGTCAGGGACCCGGTCATCGTCAAGGCCGACCCGCCGAAGATATTTGACCGCGCGGTCCTCAAGGCCATAGAAAAATGGAAATTCAACCCCGAGAAAAAAGACGGTAAGCCCGTCGAGGTCCGGGCACGCCAGGATGTCCGATTTACACTGAAGAAATAAGGCATGCGAGTCCGTATTGAAAATATACTCAGGTCCTGCATGGCACTGGTGCTGCTGTTAGCCATAACACCGGGTACTGCAAGCGCTGAAGATAAATACGTATTGCAGGAAAAAACCTTCAGGGTGCTGAACGAGGCACGGGAGAAAATGACCGCGGGCGACAATGCCGCGGCCCTGTCAAAGCTTAAGGCACTGCTGCCAGAAGTCAGTGACAATCAGTACGATACCGCAGTCGTGCAACAAACACTGGGCTATGTCTACCATGCGCTGGATGATACAGACCGTGCACTGTCGTCCTTCATGACGGCGGCCGACTCCGGCAAGTTGCCACCTGAAGTCACGCATGAACTGCACTACATCATCGCCCAGCTCGCCATCTACACGGGCGCCAACGATAGCGGCCTGAAGTACCTGGGACTGTGGTTCGCGGACGCAACTGATCCGCCGGCCGAGGCCCACCTGCTGGCAGCCAGCGTTTATCTCCAAAAGGAAAACTACAAGGCGGCCGTCCCGCACCTGCAAGACGCCATTGATAAGACCGCACAGGCGCCGCGTAACTGGTACGAAATGTTACTGGGGGCCTACCTGCGTAGCGATCAACTGCAACAGGCCGCGGACGTGCTGGAAAAAATGATCGTCCGCTACCCGGAACAGCGGGATTTCTGGCTGCAGCGCCTTAAGCTTAGACAGGGCCGCGGCATTGTCGCCCGCGGTCATTTTCTCCCGTGC
>JBFGPT010000189.1:0-4024 GCA_041564575.1 Gammaproteobacteria bacterium
GCGATGCCGGGCCCTCCTCCGACTCCGCCGCCGAAGACGCGGCGGGCGACGCCGCCGGCATCGAATCGACCTCGCTATCGACAGCCGCCGCCACCGCGACGACGGCGCCGGCCAAACCCGCGGCCGGCCCATCCTCCGCTGCGGTGACCGCGACAGGCTCCGCGACCGCGCCAACGGTCGTGCCGCCGGGCCCGACCCCGGCACCGCCCGACGCCGTCGACGGGCCGGTGGCGGCCGGCGTCGTCTCGCCGGCGGTCATCGCGGCGACCGCGACCGCGCTCGCCGGAACCGGCGTCGAGCCCGTGTCCTGCGGCCGCTGCACGATGTTGCCAGCGTCGATCGCGTAGCGCTGCAACCATTGCTGCCAGGGCAGGTGGTCGAGCGCGAAGAGGGTCCCGACCACGGCGAGCAGCAGCGCCGCGACGCCGCCCAGCCACCACGCCCGCGTGGCCGGCCGGCGGCCAAAGCTGCCGTCCTCGATGGCGACGCGCATGTGACGCGGCGTGACGTTGTGGATGTCGTCGGCGAAGGCCGCGAGCAGGGCCTTGTCGGCGAGGATGTTGATACGCCGGACCAGCCCCTCGCTGGCGCGCGCGAGGGCCCGGTAGGCGCCTTCCTTGAACACGTCCGGGCCCCGGTAGCCGACCGCGCGCATGCGGAAGCGCACGTACTCGCGCACCTCGTCGCGCGAAAGCGGCTCGAGGCGGAAGCTGTGCGTGATGCGCTCGCGGAGCTGGCGGATGTTGGGGCGGTCCAGCGCCTCGTCCAGCTCCGGCTGACCGAACAGGACGATCTGCAGCAACTTGCTCTGTCCGGTTTCGAGGTTACTCAGAAGACGTAACTCCTCCAGACTGGCCAGCGGCATGCTCTGCGCCTCCTCGACGAAGACCACCACCTGGCCATTGCGGCGGTGCTTGTCCAGCAGATAATTTTGCAACTCGTTCATGACCTGCAGGCGATTACTGCTGGCGGCGATCTCGAGCTTCAGTTCGAAGGCGATGGCATAGGGGATATGATCCGGCGACAGGCTGGGATTGGCCAGGTAGACCACCTCGATGTTATCGGCCAGTTCGACTTCGAGCATGCGGCACAACATGGTCTTGCCGGTACCGACCTCACCGACGACCTTGACGATGCCCTCGCCGTTGGTGATGGCGTAGATCAGCGCCTCGAGAATTGCGCCGCGATTCCCGCCTGAATAAAACAGCTTGGTATCCGGCGTGATCTTGAATGGCGCCTGACTCAGTCCGAAGTATTCGAGATACATCTAGTCCACCTGCTCCATGGAATATTTCTGCATGCGGCTGTACAGGGTCGTGCGATTGACGCCCAGCAGTCGCGCCGCCTTGCTCAGATTTCCGCCGGTCATTTTCAGGGCAATACGGATATATCGCATCTCCCAGTCTTTCAGGGTCTCATCCAGGCTGAACCCCCCCTGCGCGAGTTCCTGCTCTACCTGCGTATCACCCGGCGGACCCGAGACCGCTTCGAACCTGGCAAGGTCCGTTTCCAGCTCGTCCATCAGGGCATCCAGCCCGACGGTCTGTCCCGGGTACTTGGCACCGAGCCGTATGACGATGTTTTTCAACTCACGGATGTTCCCCGGAAAGGAATAGGCCCCGAGATATGCCTGGGCCTCGCTCGACAGGCTGAAGCTCACCGCTCCCGAACTGAACAGTTTCCGGAAATAATCCAGCAGCAGCAGGCAATCATCACCGCGCTGGCGCAGCGGCGGCACGTGTATGGTCAATACGCTGAGTCGATGAAACAGGTCCTGGCGGAACCCATGACTGCGGACCTCTTCACGGAGGTCGCGGTTGGTCGCAGCGATAATACGTGCACTTGACTGCCGGGGCTGCGTCTCGCCAACGCGGTAATACTCGCCGTTTTCCAGCACTCGCAGCAGCTTGGACTGTAAATCGACCGGCATCTCGCCGATTTCATCGAGGAACAGGCTGCCGTTCGCGGCCTCTTCAAAAAACCCGCTTTTTGCGCTGGTGGCGCCGGTAAAGGCGCCCTTGCTATGACCGAAGAGTTGCGATTCCAGCAACTCGCCCGAAAACGCGGCGCAGTTGATGGTGAGAAACGGCGCCTCGCGGCGCTGGCTGCGGGCGTGTAGCTGCAGGGCGACCAGCTCCTTGCCGCAGCCCGACTCACCCTCGATGAGAACAGGGTAGGGTTGATCGCAGAATTGCCGGATCAGGCTTTTCAGTGTCTGCACCTCGGTGCTCTCACCGAGCAGGGCATTGTCCTCACCCTCGTCAAACGCAGCCTGCTCCGCCGCCAGCATCATTTGCTGATGTCTGAGCCTGGCCTTTAACAGGTCCACGTCGCAGGGCTTGGGTATGAAATCGACGGCGCCCAGGGTCAGTGCATGCTGAATATTAGCCTGCTCACTCTGGCCCGATAACACCATGGTCTTGATGGAACGGTTAAAGGCGATCAATTCGTGGATAAGCTGGAAACCCTCTTCGGGCGAATGTGGTGTTGGCGGCAGGCCCAGGTCAATCAGGGCCAATGCAGGCATGACATCAAGCTTCTGTAACAGGCTGCGCGCCTGCTTGCGGCTGCTTGCCGTCAGCACCTCGAAGTCCTCGCTCAATACCAGTGCCAGCGATTCCTGAATCAGTGGATCGTCATCTACCAGCAGCAGGATTTCCTTGTTCCTGTCTGCCAGTTTCAGCGATTGCATGGATTTGGCCGCAAAGAGTCAGCCCTCCATCAATATCAACCATTGGTCAACATACAACCATTACTGCTGAACGGCAATAGACAGACCAGGCATTGATGCCGGTTTACCCGCAAGCACAGCGCTGCGGGTAAAAAAGCCATCGCGCTTGCCGCACCTCTGAACAGTCGTCTCAGGCAGTCGATGCCAGATTGATCTTGTCAGACAGGTTGAGATTATCCCAGATCAACTCCGCAGCGTCGGCCTGGTTCATGGTGTAGATATGCAGGCCGGGCACACCCTGTTCCAGCAGCGTTGCGCAAAGCTCCGTGGTTATTTCAGTACCGAACTTGCGGATAGACAGGCGATCATCGCCGAAATCGATCAGCCGTTTGAGTATCCAGCGCGGTATCTCCGCGCCACAGGCCTCGCTGAAGCGCACCAGTTGTGTACAGTTGATGATCGGCATGACACCGGGAACGATCGGGATATCGATGCCCATGCCCTCGCAGGATTCGACGAAACGGAAATAGGCATCCGGGTTATAAAAATACTGGGTGATGGCGGCATTCGCACCGGCATCCACCTTGCGCTTGAAGTTGTTCAAATCAGCGCGTGCCGATATGGACTGTGGATGGAACTCCGGGTAACAGGCGACTTCAATACTGAATGTATCGCCGGTTTCCTTGCGAATGAATTCGACCAGTTCGTTGGCATGACGGAACGGACCCATGCTCATGGAGCCGGAAGGTAAATCACCGCGTAATGCAACCAGGTGGCGTATACCGTGTTCAACGTATTTATCGAGGATCTCGCGGATCTCGTCCGCCGTTGATCCGATGCACGATATATGCGGCACGCCTTCGATGCCGGTCTTGTTCCTGATCTCGACCACGGTTTCAAAGGTACGGTCCCGGGTGCTGCCACCGGCGCCGAAGGTCACCGAGAAAAAACTCGGATGCAGTTTCGCCAGACGCTCCTGTGTCATGTTCAGTTTGCCGGCCGCCTCGGGCGTGCGCGGCGGGAAAAATTCAAAACTGAAATGACGCTCGAATTTCTTTTGTGATTCCATGATTCCTGACCCTGTCATGGCATAAACCTAGTAACGGTAACGATCAGGCTTGTACGGACCCTCAACCGGGACGTTGATATAATCCGCCTGCTGCTCGCTGAGCTCGGTCAGCGTTGCACCAATGCGTTGCAGATGCAGGCGTGCCACCTTCTCGTCCAGATGTTTGGGCAACACGTAAACATCTTCTGTGTACTCGTCACGGTTATTAAACAGTTCAATCTGGGCCAGTACCTGGTTGGTAAAGGAATTGGACATCACGAAACTCGGGTGCCCGGTGGCACAGC
>JBFGPT010000190.1:0-3996 GCA_041564575.1 Gammaproteobacteria bacterium
CGCATGGCGGTGATCTCGCCGGTAAAGCGACATCCCGATGACGGGCTGCTGCCCCGGTGACTGACTTTCAGGACATCGCCCTCGAGCATGACATCGGAAGTGGATGACCACAGGTTACCCCATTGGTCCTTGCCTTTCGCATTACCCTTCGCGGTGTTACCGTCGATCATGCTCGATACGGTAAAGTCAGGTTCGCCCGGAATACTGCCGGTGCCGTGTCCCGAGATCAGGATTTAAGCAGAGATTGCAGGCCAGTGATGGCACTTTCGCTGCCGCGCAGGCGTTTCTCTGCCTGTTGTTCAAGTTTAACGTCGGCAACGGCCAGGAAGGCAAATCCCCCCGCGGGATCAGGCTCGGCGTCAACGATACTGCCAAACAGGCGGCCGCTTTCGGCATACTCCAGATCATCGCCCGGCCCGGGCGTCGCCTCACCGGTGCCCGCGCCAAGATAGAGACGCTGCTTGACTTCGCCACGGTAATGCAGCCTAGCGATTACTTCCTGTCCGGGGTAGCAGCCTTTTTCGAAACTCAGGCCGCCGGCCTGGTCCAGGTTCAGCATCTGCGGCAGAAATTTTTCGCTGGTCGGATCGGTGACCCAGGGCAAGCCGGCCTTGATGTCTAGCAGGCTCCAGCCGCTGCGATCACCTTCCTTGCAGGCCATGAAGATACGGTTCATTCTGGAGCCGAGTTTTTCCATCTCCATAACCATCATGATCCTGGGGATCGTTTCCCTGTAATTGATCACGGATATGCCATCGAAGCTGAACAGGCTTTCGTTTTTCAAAGACAGGTTGATATCCTGTAATACGTTGTCGATGTGCGGGCCCTGCAGCCCGATGATGGCGTAATCGTCACTGGCGTCCTCGATGGTGACTTTGGATCGCAGGATATACATGCGCAATTTGTTGATGATTTTATCTTTCAGCATCGAAGGTAATACGAGCATGAAGTGATCCCGGACGGGAAACAGTATGAAATCACTGACGATACGGCCATTCGGCAGGCACCAGGCCGCGAGCAGCCAGCCCTGGTCATTCAGCCGGTAAATATCCGCCGTGATCTGGTTTTGCAGAAATCCGTCAGCATCAGCCCCGCTGATCCGGACAAGTCCGAAGTGCGAAAGATCGAAATACTGTACCCCGGGTTCGGACATGGCTAGTTGCTCTGCATGTGCCTGTTTTTGAGTACGCGCATGCGGCTGATGATCGGCAGGTAATCGCTTCGTTCCGGCTGGCTGCGCCCGAGTACCCAGTTCATGATGTCGAGGTCGGCTTCATCCAGCAGGGCCAGCAGCGCCATGCTGGCGGGATCGTCAAGCTGATCGTAGTTTTCATTGACATACTCCAGGAACAGCAGGTCCATTTCCCGCATGCCACGGCGGCAACGCCAGAGGATCTTTGATCGTTCCGGCCTCGGCAAGGCGGTCAGTGCCTAGACACTGCGCGAGATCATCAGTTTCTTGATCTCGGCAATGGCCTTGGCCGGATTCAGTCCCTTGGGGCAGGTATTGGTGCAATTCATGATGGTATGGCACCGGTAGAGGCGGAAGGGATCCTCGAGGTCATCCAGCCGCTCACCTGTATTTTCATCACGGCTGTCGGCGATCCAGCGATAGGCCTGCAGCAGGATGGCCGGTCCGAGGTAACGGTCGCTGTTCCACCAGTAGCTCGGGCAGGATGTCGAACAGCAGGCGCAGAGGATGCATTCGTACAAGCCGTCCAGCATTTCGCGCTCTTCCTTGGATTGCAGGCGTTCACGATCCGGCGGCGGCGGGGTCTGCGCCTGCAGCCAGGGTTTGATGGAAGCGTACTGCGCATAGAAGTGTGAAAGATCCGGGACCAGGTCCTTGACGACGGCCATGTGCGGCAGCGGGTAAATTTTAATATCGCCCTGGATGTCATCGATGGCCATGGTACAGGCCAGCGTGTTGGTGCCGCCAATATTCATGGCACAGGAACCGCAAATCCCCTCGCGGCAGGACCGGCGGAAGGTCAGTGTGGCATCGACCTCGTTTTTGATATAGATGATTGCATCCAGCACCATCGGACCACACTTGTCGAGGTCGATGGTATAGCTGTCAACCCTGGGGTTTTCGCCGCTGTCCGGATCCCAGCGGTAGATGCGGAAGGTTCGGCTACGGCTGGCGCCATTGGCCGCATCTACGGTCTTGCCCGGCCTGATCTTTGAATTCTCTGGGAGTCTAAATTCAGCCATGTGATGTTCCTGTCAAGAATCGTTAATGGTATTCACTCGTCACAAACGGATACCGCCACATCAATATACCCGTTTCTTCGGCGGAAAGACCTTGACTTCATCGGTCAGGGTATACATATGCACCGGGCGGTATTCGAAACTGACTTCACCCCGGTCATTCACCCAGGCCAGTGTATGCTTCATCCAGTTCTCATCATCGCGCTCCGGATAGTCTTCGCGTGCATGCGCGCCGCGGCTTTCCTTGCGGTTCTCCGCCGAATGGATACTGACGAGGGCGTTTTGCAACAGATTTTCAAGTTCCAGCGTTTCCACCAGGTCGGTGTTCCAGATCATGGATTTATCCGCAACCTTGACCTCGGTGAAACTGCTCCAGATATCCGCCATTTTGGCGATGCCTTCCTGCATGACCTCCCCGGTACGGAATACGGCGGCATTGTTCTGCATGGTCTTTTGCATGTTCAGGCGAATGTCGGCGGTACTGATTGAACCCTTGTTGTGACGCAGCCGGTCCAGTCGCTCGATACTCTCCGCGCCGGCATCGGGCAGGGGTTTGTGCGTGGTGTGGGGCTTGATATGCTCCGCGCAGTAGTTGGCCGCAGCCCGGCCGAAAACGATCAGATCCAGCAGGGAGTTCGAACCCAGGCGGTTGGCGCCGTGGACGGACACACAGGCCGGATAGCCAATCGCCATCAGTCCCTCGACGACGTGATCCGGGTCACCCTCCTTGCTGGTCACGACCTGGCCGTGATAGTTGGTGGGGACGCCACCCATGTTGTAATGCACGGTCGGAATCACCGGGATGGGCTCCCGGGTCACGTCGACGCCGGCAAAAATGCGTGCCGATTCGGCAAGACCGGGCAGGCGTTCGTTAATGACATCGGCGCCAAGGTGTTCAAGGTGCAAAAAGCAATGATCCTTTTCCGGACCGACGCCGCGACCCTCGCGGATCTCGATGGTTTCCGAGCGGCTGACGACATCACGCGACGCCAGGTCCTTGGCGTTTGGTGCGTAGCGTTCCATGAAGCGCTCACCCTCGGAGTTGGTCAGATAGCCGCCTTCGCCGCGTACACCCTCGGTGATCAGGCAGCCGGAACCATAGATACCGGTAGGGTGAAACTGGATAAACTCCATGTCCTGGCAGGGCAGGCCGGCCCGCAATACCATGGCAGAACCGTCGCCGGTGCAGGTATGCGCCGATGTACAGGAAAAATAGGCGCGGCCATAACCGCCGGTGGCCAGTACCACCTCGTGGGCGCGAAAACGATGGATAGTGCCATCTTCCAGGTTCCAGGCCATGACCCCGCGGCAAACACCCTCCTCATCCATGATCAGGTCCAGTGCGAAATATTCGATGAAAAACTCGGCCTCGTGCTTCAGCGATTGTTGATACAGGGTATGCAGAATGGCGTGGCCGGTACGGTCGGCCGCGGCACAGGTGCGTTGCGCCGTACCCTCGCCGAAATTGGTGGTCATGCCGCCGAAGGGACGCTGGTAAATCCTGCCCGCCTCGGTGCGGGAAAAGGGCACGCCGTAATGCTCAAGTTCGATCACCGACGGCACCGCCTCACGGCACATGTATTCGATGGCGTCCTGGTCGCCCAGCCAGTCGGAACCCTTGACCGTGTCGTACATATGCCAGCGCCAGTCGTCTTCGCCCATATTCCCCAGCGAGGCGCTCATGCCACCCTGCGCGGCGACGGTATGGCTGCGCGTGGGGAAGACCTTGGTAATGCAGGCAGTAGTCAGCCCCTTCGACGCCATGCCAAAGGTGGCACGTAATCC
>JBFGPT010000191.1:0-3944 GCA_041564575.1 Gammaproteobacteria bacterium
CTCTTGGCAATTGCGGCCACCTCGTTGTCGGCGTAACCATCGACCAGTGGATCGCCCTGGTCACCGTCGGCGACGTTGAAATCACCGAAATTCGGCAGACCGTCATTGTTTGAATCATTGACCTGGGGACGGTTCATGATCACGCCGGAGATGAAATACGGGGCCAGAAACCCCAGCCGCAGGTGATCGGTCTGCGTGTCGGTGTACATCGGCAGGCCGGCATAGGTCTTGTTGATGTGGTTCGTGGTCGAGGGCATGGTCAGGGACACGACCGGCACCGAGGGTTCGATAAACGTCGGCCCGGGAGAGGGAATGAACGGTACGCCCAGCACCCAGGCGGGGCGGTTCGAGGGGGCCTCGCCGTAATGCTGGGTGCCGACAAGCGACAGGTCCTGGGTGCGCATCTTGTTGGCGTTTTTGGCGGCCTGGGCCGAGCCGGCGCTGAACGGCGCCGAGGTCGGGAACGGCAGGCTGATATCAAACACATCCCAGGTGCCGATGACGCTGCCGAGATCCAGTGTCAAAGATCCGGACGCGCCGCCGGCATCCGGATACCCCAGGCCGATCTCGAACTTACCGGAGATATCCCCGATCAAGGGGATATTGTCGACACCGACGCCGATATAGAAATAAAACGTTACGAACAGGCCGGTCGCCCCGCCGGCTGACCAGCTGTATTTGTCACCGCGCTCGGCCGGGGGGGTGGTGCTGGAGGGTGCGGCCGGCACGCATTTACCGGTGCCCTGGTTGGCCGGCACGGCCCCGGGTCCCTTGCCCGGTTCATAGCCCGGCGGGCATTTTTTCGATTTGGGTGCCGCCGAGGCCGTCGAACGGTAACGCAACTCGCTGCCGCCCTGGCGCTTCAAATCGAGCTCAAAGGTCAGTTTCAGTTCAAACCACGGCGTGATACCCAGCACGGTCGGCCCCTCGAAACGATCGGAACCGGTGAAGTCGATAACCCCGTCCGGCAGGATCGGCAAGGGCAGTTCCCAGCCCCGGTTGCGCGAGAAGTCGTCCTTGGAGGCATTGGTGATGGCGGCAAAGCGCTGGAATCCGGTCTTGTCCACATCCGTGTTGCCGCTGACACCGGGCAGTACGCCGGGTCCCGGCACGTAGGTGCGCGTGTACCAGAGTTCACTCGGCGCGCCGGGCACCGGGATGTTGGGGCTCTGTACCCCGGGCAGCGAGGCGTAGGTCAATGAATGCATCAACAACGTGAAAATGCCGTAATCGGATATGGTGGCGTTGGGCGCGTTATCTTCCAGGATACTGTTCGGCATGATCGCATTGTCCGGCAGGGTCGCGCCGATGGCATAGACAATGGTGGTGAAGTGAAATCCGGTCTGGGCATAACTGAAGGCCTTGTTGACGTTATGCAATATTGTCGTGCCGACATTAACCACGGGCTTTAGAAAAGTCAGTACCGCGCTCGCCGAGGTCTCGAAAATGGCCCGCACCGCGGTGCGAAAACCGTTCTGGAACGGCACGGTTGCCGTCCCCAGCGATACGGCCGACACCAGTGGATCCATGAAATACAGTCGGTAGGCATTCAGGTAGGCGGCGTAGGATTTCCAGTTATACAGCCAGGAGGCCAGTCCGATCATCTGGCCGATGGCGACCTCGTTGGCGATCATGGCGCGGTTGGTGTAGGCCATGAAATTGAGGTCGCGCGCCTCTATGGTGGATACACTGTAGGCCACCGCGTCAGCGGCGTTTTGCACCTGCATCCGTTCGGTGGTGACCTTGCCGGCCTTGTAAACGAAGATCAATGAGAGGGTGAGCACCCCCAGAAAGAGGAGAACAAAAACTGCGGCCTGGCCGCGACTGGTGTTTATTTTTGTCATTTACAAAGATGCCGCGCATCCCGCGGTGGCATCAATGCCTCCTTACACGTCCAGAGACACACTGCCGGCCATCAGCGTGCCGGCAGTGTGGGTATGGGAAGGTTAGTTACCGCCAGCGGCGAAGTCAGCCAGGGATTTGGTGCCAGCCTCGGCACCGGTATTGGCAGCGGAGCCCGCGGCCTGCCCGGCGGTGCCAGCTCCATCCTGACCGGCCAGTTCCTGGGCCATACCGCCGACCTGGTTGCGGACGACGTCGCCGAAGATGGTGTACACACCAATTGCGGCGATGGCAATCAGGGCGACGATGATGATGTATTCGGTCATGCCCTGACCCAGTTGTTTGAGAAATCTCTTCATTTTCAGTCTCCTAACAGATGGATATATGTTTCACACGGATGCTCTGGTGTCTGATCACATTATGGACCCTAAACCCTTGACTGGCAATGCATTGGTTGGCGCAGCGTGATTTCAATCAGGCTTTTCATTGACTTGAAATTCGTTAAGATGCCCGCACCTGATTAAAAGCCAGATTCAGACGATTAAACACGGGGTATAAATACAAAATGAGTGTTGAAGCCAATAAAGAAAAACGGGGATTCGAAACGGAGGTCAGGCAGCTTCTGGACCTGATGATCCACTCGCTGTACAGCAACAGGGAAATCTTTCTGCGTGAACTGATCTCGAATGCCTCGGACGCCGCCGACAAGTTGCGTTTTGATGCGCTGCAAAACAAGGAGCTGTTCGAGGACGATGCGGAACTCAAAATCCGCGTCGAATTTGACGAAAAACAGAGCACCTTGACGGTGCTCGACAACGGTATCGGCATGTCGCGCGAGGAGGTCGTGGAAAACCTCGGCACCATCGCCAAATCCGGCACCCGGCAGTTTTTCGAGGCCCTGACCGGCGATCAGAAACATGATGCCCAGTTGATTGGCCAGTTCGGCGTTGGTTTTTATTCCTCTTTTATAGTGGCGGATCGGGTCGATGTCGTTACCCGCCGCGCCGGGCTGCCGCGCACCGAGGGCGTGCGCTGGAGTTCTGATGGCAAGGGCGAGTATGAGATCGAAACCGTGGATCGGCCGAAACGCGGTACGCGTGTCACCCTGCACATGAAAGAAGACGCCAGGGACTTTCTCAATGACTGGCGCCTGCGCGAGGTTATTCGCAAATACTCCGATCATATTTCCATGCCGATCGAAATGCCAAAGGCCGGAGATGAAAAGGGCGATGAGGTCGTCAATTCCGCAACCGCGCTGTGGACGCGCAACAAGAAAGATATCAAGGACGAGGAATACCATGAATTCTACAAGCACATCGCCCATGACTTCGAGGACCCGCTGGCCTGGTCGCACAACCGCGTCGAGGGCAAGACCGAGTACACCAGCCTGTTGTTCCTGCCGTCACACGCGCAATTCGATCTCTGGGACCGGGAAAAACGTCACGGTGTAAAGCTCTACGTGAAGCGGGTGTTCATCATGGATGATGCCGAGCACCTGTTACCGAATTACCTGCGTTTTGTACGCGGCGTGGTCGATTCCGATGATCTGCCACTCAACGTCTCGCGCGAGATATTGCAACAAAACCGCACCATCGACACGATGCGTGCCGGCTGCACGAAAAAAGTGCTCGATCTGCTGAAGAAAATGGCGAAGGACGACCCGGAAAAATACGCGAAGGTCTGGGATCAATTCGGCCGCGTATTGAAGGAAGGCGTTATCGATGAACCGGACAAGCGCGAGGAAATCGCCGGCCTGTTCCGTTTTTCATCCACCCACACAGACAGCGAAGAAGAAAATGTCACGCTGGACGCTTACCTGGACCGTATGCCCGAAGACCAGAAGGACATTTACTATGTCACGGCGGACAACTTCGCCACCGCCAAGAACAGTCCGCACCTTGAGATATTCCGCAAGAAGGGCATCGAGGTTCTGTTGCTGTCGGACCCGCTGGATGAGTGGGTGACCACCCACCTGACCGAATACAAGGGCAAGCCCTTACAGTCGGTGACGAAGGGCGAGCTGGATCTTGGCGATCTGGACGAGCCGGAAGATAAAGCGAAGGATGAGACTGAAGACAAGGAAAACAAAGAGCTCATCGAAC
>JBFGPT010000192.1:0-3941 GCA_041564575.1 Gammaproteobacteria bacterium
CCGCCAATGTCGAGGCGGCGCGGCAGGAATTGATCCTGCGAGTTGCCGAACGTTATTTCAACGCGCTCAGGGCGCAGGACAATATCGAGTTCGCCCGGGCGGAGGAGATCGCCCTGAAACGTCAACTCGAACAGGCCGAACAACGCTTCGAGGTCGGGTTGATCGCCATTACCGATGTTCAGGAAGCCAAGGCAGGCCATGATCGATCGCTGGCCGGGCAAATCCTCGCCGAAAACCAGCTGGACAATGCCAATGAGGCATTACGCGAAATTATCGGCGAGTACCCGGACGCATACGCGGAGCTGACCGAAAATATGCAACTCGTGGCGCCGGTACCTGATCGCATTGAGGAGTGGACCAGTCAGTCTCTGGAGCAGAACCTGAATGTGATCGCGACCCGGCATGAGGCGGATGTTTCCCGCCAGGAGATCAAGGTACAGGAGGCCGGCCACTACCCGACCCTGGACCTGGTAGCGCAGCACGGTTATAACTCGACGGGCGGCCGCTTTGGCGGTACGCAGACACGCACCACCTCTGTAGGTGTGGAACTCGCTGTACCCATCTTTCAGGGCGGTCTGGTCAGTTCCCTGACCCGGGAGGCCTATGAAAATTACGAGTCCAGCATGCAGAAACTGGAGCAGTCGCGGCGCGCGGCACAACGCCAGACACGCGAGGCTTTTCTGGGTGTGATATCCGGAATCAGCCAGGTCAATGCCCTGAAACAGGCATTGGTCTCCACCGAGACGGCATTACAGGCGACCGAGGCCGGGTTTGAAGTCGGTACGCGTACCGCGGTCGACGTGGTTGCATCCCAGCGCGCCACACTGCAGGCGCGCAGGGATTATTCCAGTGCCCGCTATGATTACCTGCTCGACACCTTGAGATTGAAACAGGCAGCCGGTACCCTGTCGATTGACGATCTGGTCACGATCAATACCTGGCTTGAATAAAAATAATAAACCAGGCTCTGACAACTACAAATTAAACGGGGGCCTTACGGATGACACTTCTTGATAACCAGTACCTGTGCGACCGTGACGACAGCGTCGTGGTCATGATTGACATTCAGCCGCGGCTGACAGCCGTGATGCCGAGCAAGGTGCTTGCCCGCCTGCAAAGAAATTCCGGTTTGTTGCTGCGTGCCGCCGGGCAGATGGACATTCCGGTCATTGCCACCGAGCAATATCCCCAGGGACTTGGCAAGATCGAGGATGAGATCCTCAAACTTATGCCGGACGGCGGTACCTGCATCGAAAAAACCTGTTTCTCCTGCACCGGTGTTGAAAATTTCATGACCACACTCAAGGCCACGGGCCGCAAGCAGGTTATCCTGCTTGGTATGGAGGCACACGTCTGCGTTTACCAAACCGCGGTGGAACTTCTGCAACAGGGTTATGCGACATTCGTCGTCATCGACGGCGTGTGCTCAAGGCAGAGGGAAAATTATGAAACGGGTATTGCCCGGTTACGGCAGGCCGGTGTGATCGTGTGTGATACGGAATCGGTGCTGTTCGAATGGCTGCGTGATTCCAAACATCCCGATTTCAAGCTGATCTCATCCCTGCTCCGCTGATCGCGATTTTCTGAAAAAATTCCTGTATACAAGCTGGCCAGCCAGCGCACCAAGCATCAGCGGCATGAACATATCCCTGTGCGAACTTATATCGAACAGCATCTGCGAAACCAGTAATGTCATACCGGAAACCATAGCGCAGACCATTAGATTTAATCCTGTTTGCATGCTCCTGCGCAGGACAAGGCGCAGTCTGGCGCATCCGGGCATCGTTACGATCAGGAACAGGGCCAGCAGGGTTTTCACCGAACTCTGGTACCAGATCGGTATTTCCATGGGCGCTTGCAGCAGGCAGGCCAGCCACAGGCAGAAACCCAGGATCATAGTTTCGACCACGAGTAATTTCTTCAGGCTGATCACAGCCGTGTGTCGGGATTCTGTACGCATCACTGTTGCTGGAAAAATGATTATCAGCACAGTCATGGCAAGGCACATGCCAGCCTGAGAGAATCGGCGTGCACGGTTAACAGTTTTCGGCATGCGGCCGCGGGTATGCGCCCTATGCCGTTTTAAAACAGTTGCTTACGAACTCAGGCCTGAATACCGGCAGGAACAGATCAGATGCGAACTCCCGACAATCAGGCCCTGTTGCCGCATGTGATATACAGGAATCGTCGCCGGCTGGAGACAGACACTGGCGGTTCACGCCATGTATTTTTCTATCGTCTGCAACAGCGTTGCCTTCTTCACGGGCTTGCCGATATGAGTATCGCATCCGGCCGCAATACACTTGTCGATTTCTTCTTTTATGGCATGGGCCGTCAGTGCGATGATGGGTGTCCGCCCGTTATTCTTTTCCGCCTCGACCTTCCGGATTTGCCGCGTTGCCTCGTGGCCGTCCATGACTGGCATTTGCACATCCATGAAAACCAGGTCGAAGTCGTTATCGCGAAACAAATCAACCGCGAGTTGCCCGTTCTCTGCCTCGACGATCCTGTATTCGGTTTTTTTCAGGTAGGCCTTGATCAGGAGGCGGTTGTCCGGATTATCCTCCACCAGCAGGATGGTGCCATCCTGTTTATGAGCAGGCTCGATTACACCCTGATTTGCTGTGGTATTTTGAGGTTCGTTTTCCAGGTTGAAGAGTTTCTGGTTAATGATCTGCAACAGATCCGCGCGCTTGACCGGCTTGACCAGGTAAGCTCCCAGGGATAATTGCCGTGCCTTCTCCATATCCTTGCTGAGATCAGCCGAACTGATCATCAGTATCTTGGCCAGATCAATACCCTGGCCCCGCATGGCCTCGGCAAGTTCAAAGCCATCCATCTCGGGCATGCGGCAATCGATCAGACCGAGATCAAACGGGGTGTGATGTTCGGAGCCGGAATTGATTTGATCGAGTGCCTGCCTGCCGTTTTCGGCCTCGATCACCTCGGCACCGAGTCCGGTCAGGTTTTCTCTGAGTATCAGACGATTTGTGGAATTATCATCGACCACCAGAATACGCTTGCCCTTGAGATCGCGTTCGATATTGAATCTTCCCGAAATTTCGGTGACCTCATCGTCAACCGGTAACCTGACGATGAATGAAAACCGGCTACCCTTGCCCTCTTCGCTCTCGACCCAGATGCGCCCGTCCATCATCTGCGTAAGACTCTTGGAAATGGTCAGCCCCAGTCCGGTGCCGCCATACTTGCGCGTCGTTGAGGAGTCGACCTGGGTGAAACTGGCAAAAATCTTCTCCAGCTTGTCAGCGGGGATACCGATTCCGGTGTCTGACACGCTGAAGTGCAAACGATCAGGATCATCGCTGGTTTCATCCGGACCTACAGTCACGATGATCTCGCCACGCTCGGTAAACTTAAGTGCATTACTGATTAGATTCAGAATAATCTGTCGCAACCGGGTCGGGTCTCCGATCCTGCGGGTTGCTGTTCCCGGCAAAACCCTCGCTATCAGTTCAATATGCTTACCGGCAGCCTTGACCGCATAGATATCAACAGATTCCTCGACGGTATCGCGGGCATCGAAAGAAATTTCTTCCAGCACCAGTTGATGCGCCTCGATCTTGGATAAATCCAGAATATCGTTGACCAGGCTTAGCAGCGTATCACCCGCCTTCCTGAAGATATCGATGTATTTTTTCTGTTCTCCTGTCAGCGTTGTCTCTGACAATAACTCCGACATGCCGATTATGGCATTCAGCGGCGTCCTGATTTCATGACTCATACTGGCGAGAAAATCGGATTTCATACGCGATGCGTCCAGTGCCTTGTCACGCGCGACGGCCAGTTCCTTGGTCTGTTCCTCCACTTTTTTCTCAATCACGATATTTCGCTTGCGCAATTCTCTGGCCTGTAATTCGCGGGTTCTGACCAGGGCCACCAGCAGCAGGGTCACGCCTACCCCGATAATCAATGTGGTGTAG
>JBFGPT010000193.1:0-3938 GCA_041564575.1 Gammaproteobacteria bacterium
GCCTGTACGCCGCCGAGGACTTCGAACAACGCCCGCTATTCACCGACCCGGAGATCCTGCGAACCAGCCTGGCCGCGGTCATCCTGCAGATGCAGGCGCTGAAACTGGGCGATATCCTGGAATTCGATTTCATCGACCCGCCCGACAAGCGTTATATCAATGACGGTATCCGCCTGTTACTGGAACTGGGCGCCCTGGATGAGGGGCGGCGCCTGACGCGAACCGGGCGGTTGATGGCGGCCTTGCCGCTGGACCCGCGCCTGGCGCGCATGCTCGTGGCCGCCGCACACTGGCATTGCCTGGCCGAGGTGCTGGTCATCGTCAGCGCGCTGGCGATCCAGGATCCCAGGGAGCGCCCGCTCGACGCACAGGAAAAGGCCGACCAGGCCCACGCAAAGTTCGCGCATGAGGATTCGGATTTCATGTGGTTCGTGAATTTCCGGAAGTTTTACCGTGCACGCGCGGCGAAACTGTCACGCAAGCAGTTGCAAAAGCTCTGTACGCAGAACTTCGTGTCGGCGGTTCGCGTGCTTGAATGGCAGGATATTCACGATCAATTGGCGCGCATCTGTCGTGACCTGGGCATGAAAATCAACGCCGATGCAGCTGCTTACAACAATATTCACTGTGCGATTTTGTCCGGCCTGTCGAGTCACGTCGCGCAAAAGACGGACAGGCATGCCTACACCGGCGCCAGGAACCTGCGCTGCAGTATCTTTCCAGGTTCCGGTCAGTTTCAGAAAATGCCTAAATGGATCATGGCCTGCGAACTGGTGGAAACCTCGAAGCTCTTTGCCCGCATGGTTGCGAAAATCGATCCGGCCTGGCTTTTGAAAACCGCGTCACATCTCGTACAGCGCGAGTATTCGGAACCGGCATGGGACGACAAGACCGGGCAGATACGCGCACGCGAAAAAATTTCCCTGTATGGCCTGGTGATCGAAGCCGGTAAAAGCGTGCCCTATGCGAAAGTGAATCCCGTGGAATGCAGGCAAATGTTTATCCGGCGGGCGCTGGTCGAGCAGGGCCTGCATTCACGTGCCGGATATTACCGGCACAACCGCGAACTGGTTGAAAGCATTCGGCAACTCGAAATCAAGCAGCGCCGGCAGGATATACTGGATGAAGATGCCATCTACCAGTTTTACGACAGCCGCCTGCCGGCGCAGGTGTGCGGTGTCGACAGCCTCGACAGCTGGCGGCGCGAGGCGGAACAGCGTGACTCGCGCATACTCTACCTCGACAAGGAACAGATCATGCTGCATGCAGCCGAGCGCGTTGACGAGTCCAGTTATCCGGATGAACTCCTGGTCAACCGGGTGAAGTTGCCGCTGTCCTACCACTTCATGCCGGGGCAGGACGACGACGGGATCAGTATTGATGTGCCGGTCTATGCCCTGAATATGCTGACGGAAACCTTGGTCGAACGCCTGGTGCCTGGCCTGCTGCATGAGAAGATCGCCGCCTTGCTGAAATCCCTGCCGCGACGGCAGCGTAAACAGCTGGTGCCTGTCCCGGATACCGCGGCGGTGTGCATGGAGGAATTGAAAACGCGGCAGGGCCCCTTGCAGGACTGCCTGTCTGCGATTCTGTTTGCGCGTTACGGGCTGGAGATCAGCGCGAACGACTGGGACAGCGACAGCCTGCCCGGGCACTTGCAGATGAATGTACGGATCATCGACGAACAGGGGCAATGCCTTGCACAGGGCAGGGATCTGGAGCAACTCAAGGCGCGCTTCTCGGAACAGGCTACCGGTCACTATCTCGAAACCGAACAACATGCATTCTGCCGGCGGGGGCTGTGCGACTGGGATTTTGACGAATTGCCCGTCACGGTCGATATCGAGATCAATGGCAAACAACTGCCGGCATTTCCGGCGCTGGTTGATGACGGCGAGTCTGTGTCCTTGCAGGTGTTCGATACGCGCGCCCGGGCGGCACGGGAAACGTTCGCGGGTCTGCGCCGTTTGCTGCTGTTGCGTCTTGCCCGGGATGTAAAATACCTGAAAAAAAACCTGCCGCATCTGCAGCAAACCGTACTTTTATATGCCGCCATCGGCGACGCGGCCGGCCTGACCGATGATTTGCTCAACCTGGTTTTCGACCGGGTCTTTATCATGGACCGTCAGCCGCCACGTACCCGTGAAGCCTTCGAACACCTGCTTGAAGCACAACAGAAAGAACTGATCCCGGAGGCCAACCAGATTGCGCAGCTTGTCCATGAGATACTGGACAAGTACCGGGAGATCCGCGCCAGGCTGGACAACAGCCGCACGGGCATGGCAACGGCCGCGATGGTGGATATCAGCAGCCACCTGGATCGCCTGGTTTATGATGGATTTCTTCGTGAAACTCCGGTTAAATGGTTACAGCAGTATCCAAGGTACCTTGCGGCCTTGCTGAGGCGAATAGAGAAGTACGATTCGTCCGGGGTCCGGCACGGGCAACGCATTCAGGAAATACAGCATTTCGAGGAAATTTACCGTGGACTGTCTTCTGGCAACAGCCACCGTGACAAGGGCAGCGATGATGTCGAACAACTGCGCTGGATGATAGAAGAATACCGCGTCTCGTCGTTTGCCCAGGACCTGAAAACGCTGATCCCCGTATCAAGGAAACGACTGGAGAAACTGCTGGATAAAATCAAACGCGGCGAACCATAATCCCGGGCATGCACGATCAACCACTGGAATTCATCTTTTTCCTGATATTTACCGGGGCGGCGGTATTGGCCACGATAAGCCTGTTCGCGCGCCAGGCGATGATAGTCGGTTACATCCTGCTGGGCATCATCCTGGGTCCCTGGGGTCTGGGTTATGTCAGTGACCCGGATCTGGTCGAGGGCATTTCCCAGATTGGCATCATATTTCTTCTGTACCTGCTCGGGCTGGACCTGCTGCCGCAGCAATTGTGGAAGATGCTCGGCGAGGCCATGATCGTGACCTTGCTGAGTTCCGCGGCCTTCCTGATGATTGGTTTTTTGATCGGCTGGTTATTCGGCTATGCCATGCTCGAGGCCATCCTGATCGGCATGGTCATGATGTTTTCCAGCACCATCATTGGTCTGAAGTTGCTGCCGACCACGACCCTGCATCACCGCCATACCGGACAAATCATTATCAGCATCCTGCTGATACAGGACCTGATGGCCATTATCCTGCTGCTGTTCCTGCAAGGTTACGGCAAGGGTGGCAACCTGGCACTCGATGTTGCCCTGCAATTACTGAACCTGCCATTATTGATCGCGATTGCCTGGTTTCTTGAGAAGTATTTTCTTGAAAAACTAATCATTCGTTTTGACCAGATACATGAATATATCTTTCTGCTGGCCATCGCCTGGTGCCTGGGCATGGCCGAGCTTGCCTCGCACATGGGCCTGTCACACGAGATCGGCGCCTTCATCGCCGGGGTAGCCCTGGCCTCCAGCCCGATCGCGCTTTTCATAACCGACAACCTGAAACCCCTGCGTGATTTTTTCCTGATCATCTTTTTCTTTTCCCTTGGCGCCGGTTTTAATATGACCATGGTCGGGCAGATAATTTTGCCGGCCTCGATCCTGGCTGCATTGCTGCTGGTCGTAAAACCCGCGGTCTTTATGTACCTGCTGAAATTCAGCGGCGAAAAACCGACCGTTTCGAGAGAGGTGGGTTTTCGGCTGGGTCAGGCCAGTGAATTCTCCTTACTCATTGCCGTACTGGCCGTACAGTCCGGGTTCATACCGGAAAAAACGTCCTACCTGATTCAGCTGACCACCCTGCTGACATTCATCATATCTTCCTACATCATCGTGCTCTGTTATCCGACGCCTATTGCCGCGCAGGACAGATTACGCAGGGACTAGCAGGTAGCCGGTGAACAGGATCGGGTTTGTCGCACTCGGATTTGTTTTGCTGGGGGCCGTCATTGCCGCTGCCGACTATCTCACCCTGTTTGGCAGC
>JBFGPT010000194.1:0-3934 GCA_041564575.1 Gammaproteobacteria bacterium
CGAACTGCACATCGCCTTTCAGCTCCACTTTGCCCGGCGGTATTCTGGCGGACTGACGGTTAATCAATAGGCCCAGGAGTGCCACGGTCCGCCCGCTGATGGTGACATCGCACTGGCGCCCGTCATCCCGGTGCAATTCGAGACCTTCCGCAGTAATGAGCACGATCACGGCCAGTTCCAGGTCAGTCATTTCTATACGCACCTGTCTGCCGGCCAGTGCGGACAGTTGTCGGCGAATATACGGATCCAGGGACAGCATCCTGTTCAGCAGTGTTTCAATATTTTGCAGCAGCATCGCCATCATGCCTATAACTTGTAGGCGGTATGTATGGCAACGATACCACCATTCAGATTTCGCCAGCTCACCTGTTCGAATCCGGCACGTTCCAGCATGGCACCCAGGGTTTTCTGATCCGGATGACGGCGTATGGATTCAACCAGGTAGACATAACTGTCCTTGTCACCGGCAACCTTGTCGCCCAGCCAGGGAATGATTCTGAAAGAATAATGATCATACAGGCGGGACAACAGCGGCAGAACGATATGCGAGAATTCCAGGATCATCAGTCGCCCCCCGTAACGCAGCGATTCAAACATGGAGACCAGTGCCTGTTGCTTGTCGGTAACATTTCTCAGACCGAAGGCGATGGTGGCGAGGTCAAAGCTGTTATGGCGAAATGGCAGGTGTTCGGCATTGGCCTGAACGTATTCGATCCCCGCGGTGATCCCCCGGTCCAGCATCCTGTCGCGGCCGTGTTCAAGCATCTGTGCGTTGATGTCCGCGATCACCACCCGTCCACCGGCGCCGACACGGCGCTGCAGGGCCATGGCCAGGTCACCCGTGCCGCCGGCCACGTCCAGCGCCTGTTCGCCCGGCCGTGGTGACAACTGCTGTATGGCCAGGCGCTTCCACAGGCGATGAACGCCTAATGACATAAGATCGTTCATCAGATCGTATTGCCCCGCGACCGAGGAAAACACCTCGCCGACCAGGCGGGTCTTGTCGTCCGGGGAAACATCCCGGTAGCCAAAATGCGTGGTTTTATCCGGATTCATCTCAGTCACGCCCGTGACCGGCCTCCCTGAGTCTTTGCAGGTAATCCTGCCAGTACATTTCCCGGTTCTGGCCAAGCTCGTAAAGATATTGCCAGGAATACAGGCCCGTATCGTGGCCGTCGTCAAAGCGTATCTTGATGGCGTAATTGCCAACGGGCTCGATTGCAATGATGTCGACGTCTTCCTTGTCGAGCTGTAATACGGCATCGCCCGGCCCATGCCCCTTGACCTCGGCGGAGGGGGAGTACACGCGCAAGAATTCAAAACTGAAATCAAACGTCTTGTCATCCTCGTAATCCAGCCTGAGAACCCTGGACTGCTTCAGCAGATTGATACTGACGGGTATCGGTGCGCTCATGGCAAATTTCCCGGGGAACGCCCAGCGTATACGGCGCTGCACGGCAAACGCATGACGGAATTCGCCGGCACTGCAGGATCTGTCTTGAGAGTGTCTGTCATAAAGCGTTCGTTTCAAAGAATATAACGGGACAGGTCTTCGTCCTGTACAAGTTCACCCAGGTGCGCATCGACATAGGCGGCATCAATGACGACCTGCCGCCCTGCCTGGTCGCTGGCCTCGAATGACAGGGATTCCAGCAACCGCTCCATGACCGTGTGTAAACGTCTGGCGCCGATATTCTCGGTGCGTTCGTTCACCTGCCAGGCGATCTCGGCGATCCGCTCCAGACCGTCATCTGCAAATTCAAGCTGTACGCCCTCGGTGGCAATCAGGGCGATATATTGCTCTGTCAGTGAGGCATCCGGTTCTTTCAGAATGCGCACGAAGTCCGCGGCACCCAGTGCACCAAGTTCCACACGGATCGGCAGGCGGCCCTGCAATTCCGGTATCAGATCCGATGGCTTGGCCAGGTGGAATGCACCGGAGGCGATGAACAGAACATGATCCGTGCGCACCATGCCGTACTTGGTGGTCACGGTACTGCCCTCGACCAGCGGCAGCAGGTCACGTTGCACACCTTCACGCGAGACATCCGGACCGCTGGTTTCCGAGCGGCGCGTCACCTTGTCGATTTCATCGAGAAATACCAGGCCGTTCTGTTCCAGACTTTCGATGGCGCGGGCCTTGATATCATCCTCGTTGATCAGTTTCGCCGCCTCTTCCTCCGCCAGCACCTTGAGTGCGTCTTTGACCCTGAGTTTGCGCGTGCGCTTTTTGCCGCCGGACAGATTCTGGAACATCCCCTGCAACTGGCTGGTCATCTCCTCCATGCCGGGCGGCGCCATGATCTCCACACCCACGGACGGCAGGCTCACCTCGACCTCGATCTCCTTTTCCGCCAGGCTGCCCTCGCGCAGCATGCCGCGAAATTTTTCGCGGGTTGAACTGGTCGTGGACTCGGACTCGCCGACATCGCCGAATCCACGCGCCGCCGGCAGCAGGATGTCCAGCACCCGGTTCTCGGCGGCGACCTCGGCGCGCGGTTGTACCTTTTCCAGTTCCTCCTCGCGCGTCATCTTCACGGCGATATCGGCCAGGTCACGGATTATCGATTCGACATCGCGACCAACGTAGCCCACCTCGGTGAACTTGGTCGCCTCGATCTTTATGAAAGGCGCGTTGGCCAGCTTGGCCAGCCGGCGGGCGATCTCGGTCTTGCCAACACCGGTCGGTCCTATCATGAGGATATTTTTCGGCGTGATTTCATTGCGCAGCCCGGCGTCGACATGGGCGCGGCGCCAGCGATTACGCAGGGCAATCGCCACGGCGCGCTTGGCGGCATCCTGACCAATGATATGTTTGTCCAGTTCATGGACGATCGCTTGCGGTGTCAATTCCGACATCGTGTGTATTTCCTGCCTCTACAGTCAGTTCGTGGTGAGTTCTTCGATGGTCAGTTCGCGGTTGGTATAGATACAGATCCCGGCCGCAATCGCCAGTCCCTTCTCGACGATCTCGCGCGCGGACAGTGCGGTATTTTCCAGCAGCGCCGTGGCTGCGGCGCTGGCAAAGGAACCGCCTGATCCTATGGCCATGATCGAATTTTCCGGTTCAATCACGTCACCGTTTCCGGAGATGATCAGCGAAGTCTCATGATCGGCAACACACAACATCGCCTCCAGGCGCCGTAAGATGCGATCGGTCCGCCAGTCCTTGGCCAGTTCCACCGCGGACCGGGTCAGATTGCCCTGATGTTTCTCCAGCTTGCCCTCGAACCGTTCAAACAGGGTAAAGGCATCTGCGGTGCCCCCCGCGAAACCGGCCAGGATCCTGTCATGATACAGCCTGCGCACCTTGCGGGCATTGCCCTTCATGATGGTATTGCCGAATGACACCTGGCCATCGCCGCCGATGACGACCTGGCTATCGCGCCGAACCGACAGAATCGTGGTGCCCTTGAATTGTTCCAAATCAATCTCCTGCCGCAAATGGGCTGGACATTTTACATGAGATCCGGCCGGTTTTTTATTTCTTGCGGCGGGCCCGCGGGTGGCTTTTATCGTAAACCCTGGCCAGATGCTGAAAATCAAGATGCGTGTAGATCTGCGTGGTGCTGATGTCTGAATGACCCAGCAATTCCTGTACGGCGCGCAGATCGCCGCTGGACTCAAGGATATGACTGGCGAAGGAATGCCTCAGCATATGCGGATGCAGGTGCAGATCGATCCCCTGGCGAATCGCCCATTGCCGGAACCGTTGCTGGACACTGCGCGGGCTCAGGCGCCGTCCGTGCCGGCTGACGAACACTGCACCCTCGTCCGCCCCGGCCAGTTGCCGGCGGACTTTATACCAGCGTTCCAGGATCGCGCAGGCAGTACGGCCGATGGGCACGCTGCGGGTCTTGTTGCCCTTGCCGGTCAGCGTGACCAGGCGATCGCGCAGGTCGACGTTGACCAGATCGAGGCCGGTCAGCTCGGA
>JBFGPT010000195.1:0-3896 GCA_041564575.1 Gammaproteobacteria bacterium
CGATGATCGTCGCCTGATCGCCATGCTGCTCGATTGTTGCCCGCGCCCGGATATAGATCCGGCCACGGCCGGTCAGGTAGGCCTCGTGTATGCCGCGGGCGCCGTTGATAATACCGGCCGTCGGAAAATCCGGACCGGGAATGTGCTCGATTAATCCGGCGATGGTGATGTCGGGATTTTCAATTATCGCCACGCAGGCATTGATAACCTCGGTCAGGTTATGCGATGGCATGTTGGTGGCCATGCCGACGGCAATCCCGCTGGAACCATTGACCAGCAGATTGGGGATGCGGGCGGGCAACACCACCGGTTCCTGTTCCGAGCCATCGTAGTTCGGGCTGTAATCGACGGTTTCCTTGTCAATGTCCTCCAGCAGTTCATGAGCGATCCGCGCCATGCGCACTTCTGTATAACGCATGGCCGCCGGCGCATCACCATCGACGGAGCCGAAATTACCCTGACCGTCGACCAGCGGGTAGCGCAGGGAAAAGGTCTGCGCCATGCGCACGATGGTGTCATATACCGCCGTATCGCCATGCGGGTGGTACTTGCCGATAACATCACCGACCACGCGGGCTGATTTTTTATAGGGCTTGTTGTAGTCATTGCCCATCACGTGCATGGCAAACAGCACGCGCCGATGCACCGGTTTCAGGCCATCGCGCACGTCCGGCAGGGCACGTCCCACGATCACGCTCATGGCGTAATCCATGTAGGACTGTCTCATCTCGTCTTCGATATTTATCGGCGAGACGGAGCGCGCGAATTCGGATTCACTCATTGAAGAAACGGAGTTTTTATTATGGCTTTTTCGGTGACTGGCAAGACTTCATTCAAGGTGCAGAATGATACCATAAAAGGCCGCCGCTGGTTAGTAAAAATGCCGGATCTGGCCTGGAATATTTACATGAAAATCAACAAGTTAAAAATGCGGTTTCAACCATGGCACAGGGCCTGCATTTTTGCCGGATCGGGCCGCTCAACGACCCCGGATTCGGTGATGATCGCGTCGATCAAATCGGCTGGCGTGATGTCAAAAGCCGGGTTCCATGCCGGGCAATTTTCCGGCGCGGCAGATTGCTCAAGATAGCCCTGGACCTCGCCCGCGGCACGTTCCTCGATCGGGATTTCCTCGCCCGAGGCGATGTTCAAATCCAGTGTGGATCGCGGCGCCACGACCATGAACCGGACCCCGTGGTGTTGCGCCGTGATGGCCAGTTGATAGGTGCCGATCTTGTTGGCGACATCGCCGTTGGCGGCAATACGGTCGGCGCCGACAATGACCCACTGCACCTGCCCGGTCTTCATAAGATGACTGGCGGCGTTATCCGCAATCAATGTCACCGGGATACCGTCCTGTAACAGTTCCCAGGCGGTGAGGCGCGATCCCTGCAACCACGGCCGTGTCTCGTTGACGAATACCTTGTGCAGTTGCCGACGGTCCCAGCTGCTGCGTATCACGCCCAGCGCGGTGCCATAACCGCCGGTGGCGAGCGCACCGGCATTGCAGTGGGTCAATACGCCCTGAACCTGTCCTATCAGTTCGGCGCCGTAGGCTCCCATTTTAATGTTCGCGTCGATATCCTCGGCATGTATCCGCCGGGCCCGTGCCAGCAGCACCGGGAACGGATCCGCATCACAATCCGCGAAGGTTTTTTCCATTTCGGCAATGGCCCAGGCAAGATTGACGGCCGTCGGCCGCGCCGCGGCGAGCGCCTGCAATTGCGGTAAGATGCGCTTGCGCCAGTCCTCCGGTGACTGCGCATAGGCCGACCGTGCCGCGAGCACGACCGCGTAGGCCGCGGTAATGCCGATGGCCGGGGCACCCCTGACGACCATGTCGCGTATCGCATCCGCCAGTTGCCCGGCCTCGTCAAAATCCAGGTAGCGGACATCGGCAGGCAGGACCCGTTGGTCGAGCAGGCGTACGCCGTCATTTATCCATTGCACGGCCTTGACGCTGGAATCGAAAGTGCTCATTGGATGAATCGCTGGTTAACTTGCAAGGCGCTGTGGGATATCCTGCGTACAATACGGGCTTGATTAAAAAAAGCAATTCAGGAACCTCCCTTGGAAGCAGACACGCTGATTCACGCACGCTGGATCATTCCGGTCGAACCGGACAATACCGTGCTCGATTATCACAGCCTCGTGATCAGGGATAACCACATCGAGGACATCCTGCCAAGCGCTCAGGCGCGGGAAAAATACACCGCCAGCCGCGAGTACGATCTCGGGCAGCACGCGCTGATCCCGGGCCTGATCAACTGCCATACCCATGCCGCCATGAGCCTGTTCCGCGGTCTTGCTGACGACCTGCCGTTGATGCAGTGGTTGAATGACCATATCTGGCCAGCCGAGTCTCGCTGGGTCAACGAGGAGTTCGTACACGACGGCAGTCGGCTGGCCATCGCCGAAATGATATCCAGCGGCACCACCTGTTTTAACGATATGTATTTTTTTCCGGACCAGACCGCCGATGCCGCCATCGATGCCGGCATCCGCGCCTGCATCGGCATGATCCTGATCGATTTCCCGACCGCCTGGGCGGCTGACCCGCAGGAATACATCGACAAGGGGGAAGCGGTACATGACAAGTACCGGCATGCACCCCTGATCCGGACCGCCTTCGCGCCACATGCCCCGTACACGGTATCCGATGAACCGTTGCGACGGATTGGCGTACTGGCCGAGGAGCTTGATGTCCAGATCCACGTGCACGTGCACGAAACGGCCGACGAGATAGCTTCAAGCCTGGAAAACTACGGGCAGCGACCGATCGAGCGCCTGCGCGACCTCGGGCTGTTAAGTCAGCGCCTGCTGGCCGTACATATGTCCCGGCTGGAAGATACCGATATCGAGCTGGCCGCCACGTACGGCGTAAATGTCGTGCACTGTCCGCAATCGAACCTGAAACTGGCCAGTGGATTTTGCCCGGTTGGAAAATTGCTGGCAGCGGGGATCAATACCGCCATCGGCACCGATGG
This sequence comes from Gammaproteobacteria bacterium, assembly GCA_041564575.1. Taxonomy (GTDB): domain Bacteria; phylum Pseudomonadota; class Gammaproteobacteria; order Eutrophobiales; family Eutrophobiaceae; genus UBA4486. The sequence continues at coordinate 2,988 of JBFGPT010000195.1, forward strand.
CGCCGCCAGTAATAACGATCTCGACCTGCTGGGTGAGATGCATACCACCGCCCTGCTCGCCAAAGTAGTGGCCAATGATTGCACCGTGGTCCCGGCCGCGACGGCACTACGCATGGCCACCCTGCATGCCGCCCGGGCCCTGGCCATGGAGGATCAGATCGGATCACTCGAGACGGGTAAACAGGCGGATGTGGTGGCGGTCAATCTCGATGCCTTGCATAGCCAGCCGGTTTATGACCCCGTCTCGCAACTGGTCTACGCCGCCAGCCGCGAACAGGTCAGCCATGTCTGGGTCGCTGGCAAACTGCTGCTGGAAAAAGGGGAACTGATCACGCTGAGCAGCGACAGCATCCTTGAACGCGCGCGCTACTGGGCGGATCGCATCGGACCAGCCGGTTGACGGCCGCCCGCGGCTGTAATGCTGTATCTATCGCGTCGGTGCCCGGGCTATCCTGCACTCGTTGACGATCTTGCAGAACAACTCGGCGGTTTTTTCAGCATCGTAACGCGCGGAATGCGCCTCGTTGTTGTCCCACTCAAAACCGGCGGCCTGCACCGCCCGCGACAACACCGTCTGGCCATAGGCCAGCCCGGCCAGCGATACCGTGTCGAAGGTACTGAACGGATGAAACGGGTTGCGCTTGATGCGGCAGCGTTCCACGGCGGCGTTGATAAAGCCAAGATCAAAAGCGGCATTGTGTCCGACCAGTACCGCACGTCGGCAATGATGCTGTTTGATCTTCCTGCGTATGACCCGGAAAATTTCTCCCAGCGCCTCGGATTCGGACACGGCGATTTGTTTGCGAAACGGATGCTCCGGATCGATCCCGTTGAACTCCAGCGCCGCCGGGTCAAGATGGGCGCCGGCAAACGGCTGGATATGCTTGCTGATCACCTCTTCTATGGTCC
>JBFGPT010000196.1:0-3881 GCA_041564575.1 Gammaproteobacteria bacterium
CACCGATTCATTCTGCGGCGGCTGCAGGTTCAGCGTATTGCTGTCGAATTCCAGGTCCTTGACCAGATACAGCGAGAACACCGTGAGCACAACCGCCAGCCATTTTATCGCAAGGCCATGGCGGGCGGGAATTTTGCTGAGCAGGGCGATAAAACCATTGCCATTGCGGTTTTGTCCGGGCCGGACCGGCAGATGTCGCAACAGGGCCGGCATGAAGGTCAGGGTGATCACAAGACTGATGAACATGCCACTGCCGGATATCCAGCCCAGTTCGGCGACACCGTCATAATCGGTAGGCATGAAGGCATAAAAGCCAATCGCCGTGGTGAAGGCGCAAATGATCAGGGCGCTGCCGATCCCCGTGCTGGTGTTCTCCAGCGCGCCTGATCTCGAAGGCTCAAGGGCAAGTTGCTCGCGGTACTTCAGGCAGTAGTGAATTGCGAAATCCACGCCCAGGCCGATATACAGTACGGCAAAGGCGACTGAGATCAGGTTGAGTTCGCCGACTGTCAGGGCCGCGAAACCGGCCGTCAGGATGAGGCCGGACACCAGGGTCAGCAGTGTCGCCAGGACCAGCCAGCCCGATCCCAGCCCCAGCGTCAGTATCACGGCAACGAAGACGAAGGCGATGATGATGGCCAGCGTATTCGTCTGCATAACGGATTCGAGTTCCTCGTGTGACAGGGCGACGCTGTCGGTAAAGCGTAATCTGATTTTGTACCTGTCGGTAATTCCATTTTCATTGGCCAGCCGCGGGATCATATCCAGCAGTTGCGCGGCGGGCAGCATCTCCGTGTAGTCCAGCAATGGTTGCACGACAATGAATTCACGGTAGACGGACTTTTCGGTTTCATCGAACAGGAGTTTCTGCCACGACAAGTGGTAAGGCTGGCCGTTACGGTTGGCGTCCAGTGCCGTGGTCAAGCGGTGCAAAATGTCTTCCAGGTCCACGTCCTCGCCGTCGGCCACGGCCTCCAGCGCTTCCTCGAGCATACCGGCAAGACCGCGCAGATTCTGATCGGCGATCAACCGGGCAAGGAAGGCCTGGTTCGCCGCGAGTTGATCGGCAAGGTCCTGCAACTCGGCCGGTTCAAGAAAGAGCAGGGCGGATCCCCTGATAAAGCCGAGTTGTCCGTAACTGAATACGGACTTGAAGTGCTTTTTATCCTGCTGCAGGAGCCGGTACAGTTCTGCCGCGGCATCGCTGGCCTGATCCGGGGTGGCGGCCTCGATCACTATCAGGAGGTTGTCGATGGTGTGCGGAAACAGGTTTTCATACTCAAGGTCGAGCTGGCGCCAGCGCAGTTCCGGCGACAACATGTCCCGGGTATCGGTGTTCATACCGAGGTTATTCCAGGTATACGCCAGGCTGACGCCGGCCAGGACGATGATCAGGATAATGACCTGGACGCTGTATCTATACGTCAGGCGAAACCAGCAGCGCAGCGCGTGATCCAGATGATTTTGCATACTCGTGATCAGGCGGCATCAGCAGGACGGTGAATCAAACATCGTGATCCATAAGGACGGGATCAGACTCAGACCCTGAAGACATACTCCTTTTCCGGTTCGCGTTCACAGTCGGGCGGATAACTCAGCCGCTTGTCGATGTAATACTGTCGCCGATGATCCCCGTCGGATAACTTGTTATAGGTGACATACAGGACACGCCGTTGATGATCCGTCAGGTTGGGGCCGGAGCGGTGCGGGGCGTAGGAGTCAAAAAACACCGCATCCCCGGGCAGCGTCGGCAGGGCAATATAGTCCAGCGCATCTTCATCCAGGGGTTTCCACTTTTCGCCGATGAAGCCCTTGTCGTGATGACCAGCGGCTAGCTCCAGGCAGCCGTTGTCCAGGGTGCATTCGTCAATGGTCAGCAGTGCCGTGATGTGAATGGGTGCATAGCTGTCCCAGCCGGCCTGGATATCCTGGTGCGCCTTGAAGCCGTCGCCTCCGGGTTTTTTGAAGTTGATCTTGTCCTTGAACAACACGGCCTCCTCATCGAACAGCTCATCGACGCAGGTCTTGAGCTTCCCCATGGTGAAGAGCCGGCTGAAACCCTCGTGGTAGGGCTCAAAGTCCTCCATACGCGACAGTATCCTCTGCGCAGTGTCCAGCTGGCTGTGCTCAAAATACATCATGTATTTTCCGGGAACTTCAGGATAGTCAGCGACTTCGTCACACCATGCCGTGATCTCGCGCATCTGCGCGGCATCGTACAAGCCGCGGACCACGGTAAACCCCGTGTCCCTGAATTCCTGCAAGTTTTTCTCTGACAGCATGTTTTTATCCGGCGTTAAAAGAGCGTCTTTATAAACCAAGGTCCCGGTGAAGACAAGTTGATGTCATTGCATGCGCCTGGGCCGATTTCCTAGCGCGCCTCAAGGAAGGCGGCGCAAGTGATCAGGGTCTTGCGTGCCTGCCGGAAACCGTATGCCAGGCGGTAAAGCGAACGAATGTCGGCCGGTCGCCGCAACAGTGACATAACCAGGCCCGGCAGATGGATATTGCCGAAGGCATCCATGTTGCGGCTGGCCGCCGCCGGGACGGATGTTTCAAAATCGTCACTGATGACACGGATGGCCAGAAACTCGATGCCGGCCTCCTGCGCCACCGCGGCGATGGCGGCGGACTCCATGTCGGCGGCTATGGCCCCCGTATGCGCATACAGTTCAGACTTGGCAGCGCGGTCGGGAAGGATATCGACGGCCTCGGTCAGGCTGCCCTTGACGATTTTCGTAATGGCGTTTTGCCCGGCAAATGTCTCAAATTGTTGCAGGACATCGGCGGTGACCGGGTAGCTTGTACCGGACCTGTCGCTGACCGCGTCGGCCAGGATCAGGTCCCCGGCCCTGGCATTCGGTTCCAGCGCCGCGGCCACGCCCCAGCTTATCAACAACATCGTCTCTTGCTCTGCCAGCATGGTTCTGGCCGCGTTCCGGGCATTGTCCCTGCCGATGCCGCTGACGCGCAGCCGGGTGGTGGTATTGACGGGATAGCTCAGGCCCGGCTTGATCGTCCGTACGGACAGGCAGCGACCTTCGACGGGGAGGGCCGCGATAACACTGACCTTGTTCAAACGGCCGTTTTGCGATTCCGGTATTTGGCCAGCGCCCACAACGGGAAGTAGCGCGTGTAGCCGTGATATTTCAGGTAGAACACACGTGGAAAACCTGGCGCCGTGAAGTCTTCGTCATACCACAGGCCGTCGGCGCATTGCGTCTTCAGCAGATACTGGATACCAGACTCTATCTGCGGGGTATCGGACTCGCCCGCGGACAGCAGCGCCAGCAGGGCCCAGGCGGTCTGGAACGAGGTACTCGGATGTGGTCGCCAGTGCCGGGGCGGATAATAGCTGTCGTTGCCTTCACCCCAGCCGCCGTCTTCGTTCTGCACGGAATACAACCATTCAACCGCCTTGCGAATAAAAGGTTCGCCGGGGTCGATGCCGGCCTCTTCCAGGGCGGTGAGTACCGACCAGGTGCCGTAGATGTAATTGGTCCCCCAGCGGCCGTACCAGGAGCCGTCTTCTTCCTGGTCCGTTTTCAGGTAATGGATCGCCTGCTGGATGTGATCCTGGTATTTTTCCTGATCTACCAGCGACAGCATGGCCAGACAGCGGCCGGTAACATCGGCCGTGGGCGGGTCCAGCAGGGCGCCGTGATCGGCAAACGGAATGTAATTCAGATAGTATTGCGTATTGTCGACCTCGAAGGATCCGTAACCGCCGTTTTTCGATTTCATACCGGCGATCCAGACCGCGGCACGCTGGATGGCCTCGGCGTATTTGTCCTTGTTATTGCGATACATGGCCCAGGCGACCATGGAGGTATCGTCAAGGTCAGGATAGTAATAATTGCTGTACTGGAAGGCCCAGCCGC